>CAIZKA010000181.1 GCA_903933395.1 uncultured beta proteobacterium
ATGCTGGTTTGTCTGCGCCGACGACACCCACGGCACGCCGATCATGCTGCGCGCCGAGAAGGAAGGCATCTCGCCCGAGCAACTCATTGCCCGCGTCCATGCCGAGCACTCGCGCGACTTTGCCGGTTTCCATGTCGCCTTCGACAACTACCACACCACGCATTCGGACGAAACGCGGCATTACTCCGAGGACATCTACGCCAAGCTCAAGGCCGCCGGCCTGATCGAGGTGCGCTCCATCGAACAGCACTACGATCCGGTCAAGCAGATGTTCCTGCCCGACCGCTTCATCAAGGGCGAGTGCCCGAAGTGCGGCGCGAAAGACCAGTATGGCGACGCCTGCGAATCCTGCGGCGCCGCCTATGCGCCGACCGAACTGAAGAACCCCTACTCGGCGGTGTCCGGCGCCAAGCCCGAGCTGCGTTCCTCCGACCACTATTTCTTCAAGCTCTCCGATCCGCGCTGCCAGGAGTTCCTGCGCCGCGCCACGCGCGAAGTCTGCAAGGCGCAGCCCGAGGCGATCAACAAGCTGCAGGAATGGCTGGGCGAACCCGGCGAGAACAAGCTCACCGACTGGGACATCTCGCGCGACGCGCCCTATTTCGGTTTCGAGATTCCCGGCGCGCCGGGCAAATTCTTCTACGTCTGGCTCGATGCGCCGATCGGCTACATGGGCTCGTTCAAGAATTTCTGCACGAAGAAGGGCCTGGATTTCGACGAGTACTGGGGCAAGGGCTCGCAGGCCGAGCTCTACCACTTCATCGGCAAGGACATCCTCTACTTCCACGCCCTTTTCTGGCCGGCCGAACTCGAACACGCCGGCTACCGCATCCCGACCAGCGTCTTCGCCCACGGCTTCCTCACCGTCGACGGCGCCAAGATGAGCAAGTCGCGCGGCACCTTCATCACCGCCGAGAGCTACCTCGCGCAAGGCCTCAATCCCGAATGGCTGCGCTATTACTTCGCCGCCAAGTTGAACGGCACGATGGAGGACATCGACCTCAACCTCGACGACTTCGTCAGCCGGGTGAATTCGGATCTTGTCGGCAAGTACATCAACATCGCCAGTCGCGCCGCCGGCTTCATCGCCAAGCGCTTTGGTGGAAAACTCGACGCGCGACACCTCAATGAGACCTTCCGCGCCGAACTGCCGGGCATCATGGAAGCCGGCGAGGAAATCGCCGGCTACTACGAGGGCCGCGACACGGCGCGCGCCCTGCGGCGGGTCATGGTGCTGGCCGACCAGGTCAACCAGTACGTGGACCGGAACCAGCCCTGGACGCTGGCCAAGCAGGAAGGCCAGGACGCCAAGCTGCATGAAGTCTGTTCGCTGCTGATCAACGCCTTCCGTCTGCTGACGGTCTACCTCAAGCCCGTGCTGCCCAAGCTCGCGCAACGCGCCGAGGAGTTCCTCAATGTGGCCTCCCTGCACTGGCGCGACGCCGAGTACCTGCTGCCTCCGGCGCACCTGATCAACGCCTACGAACACCTGATGCAGCGCATCGACCCGAAGCAGATCGAGGCGCTGGTCGCCGCCAATCGCGAATCGCTGGAACCCGCCGCGCAGTCCGCCGTGCCACCGGCGCCGACTCCCGAGCCTTCGCCGCAGCGTAACGCACAGCACCAGGCCGCCGTCCCCTCTCCCCAGCCCTCTCCCGCAAGGGGAGAGGGAACAATTGGCGGCGCTTTCGCGCCGATGATTGGGATCGACGACTTCGCCAAAGTCGATCTGCGCGTCGCGCGCATCGCCGACGCGCAGCACGTCGAGGGCGCCGACAAGCTGATCCGCCTGACGCTGGACCTCGGCGCGGACGGCACGCGCAATGTCTTCGCCGGCATCAAGTCGGCCTACGATCCGGCGCAACTGGTCGGGCGGCTTACCGTGATGGTGGCCAACCTCGCCCCGCGCAAGATGAAGTTCGGCATGTCGGAGGGCATGGTGCTCGCCGCCTCGGATGCCGACGGCAAGTCGCCCGGGCTGTTCCTGCTCTCCCCCGACAGCGGCGCACAACCTGGAATGAAAGTGAAATGACGGCATTCCCCCCGGCCCCCTTGCCAAGCAAGGGGGTGGCGGCAGTTCGCGGGCTACGCCCGCTCCGGGCTATGGCTGCCTTGCCTCGGGGCGGCCCGGCGGCAAGGCGATGACCGAGGTGCGCCGGCTGGTCATCAGCGGCATCGTGCAGGGCGTCGGCTTCCGCTATGCCATGACGGCGCAGGCAAGGCTGCTCGGTATCACGGGCTGGGTGCGCAACCGCCGCGACGGCCGCGTCGAGGCCATGATCGCCGGTGACGCGGCGCAGGTCGAAGCCATGCTGGCTTGGACCTGCATTGGCCCGGCGGGCAGCAGCGTCGACGAACTGATCGTCGAACCCGCTGTCGGCGACTTCCGGGACTTCGAACTGCGGCCCACCGCCTGAAGCTTCCATCCGATGGCCGGCGCCAAGCGCGCCGTTGACCGGTTTCTGCTCTTCAATTCCACGCTTTGAACCGATCGCCCATGCGTTAAGTTAAGTTCTTCCAAACGATCCAGAACCAAAATGCCCTTATGAGCACCATAACCACTTGGAGCGACGAGGCCATCACGGCCAAGATTCGTGACATCGCCAAAACCACCTTCGGCATGGACCTGCCGGACAGCAGCCAGCCCATAAAGGACTCGGGGCTCGACTCGCTGGCGCTGATCGACATCGTGATGGGGCTGGAAGAAACCTTCGGCTGCCAGTTGCCGCTGGAGCGCCTGCCGGCGAACCCGACCATCAACGACTTCGTGGCCCTGGCGCAGGCAAGCCTCGCAGAACGGTGAAAGAAGTCGTCGTCACCGGGCTGGGGATTGTTTCACCCATCGGCCAGTCCGCCGCCGAGGTTCTCGATCATCTGCTCGCGGTCCGTTCCGGCATCAGCCTCTGGTCGGCGGAAGGCTTTACCAAGACTTTCCCGGCCGGCATCATCCGCGGTGATTTCAACGATCACTTCGAAAAGAAGGACTTGCCCTACCTGGACCGGATCACAAAAATGAGCATCGTCGCCGCGGAGCAGGCCCTGGCCGATGCCGGCCTGCCATCAGGCCTGGGCGAACCCGGTCCGCGCGCGGGGGTTTTTGCGGGTACCGTCAGCGGCGGCGCCGATACCCAAACCACTTGGCTGCATGACTATTCCGCCGGGGGCAAGCAAACCGCCCGCCCCTTCACTCTGATGGCCGGCATGCACAACGCCCCGGCCGCATGGATTTCGATCCGCCACCGAATCGCCGGCCCCGTCATCACCCATAGCTCGGCCTGCGCATCTTCCGGCGCGGCGATCGGCGATGCCATGCGCTGGATTCGCGCCGGCGATCTCGACCTGGCGATCGCCGGCGGCTGCGAGGCCACGCTGAATGCGCCGGTCATGGGGGCCTGGGACGGCTTGCGGGCGCTGGCCCGGCCCGATCCGGGCGACGTCGGTCGCAGCTGCCGCCCGTTTTCCCGCGACCGCGGCGGGCTGGTACTCGCCGAAGGCGCCGTGTTCCTCGTTCTGGAATCGGCGGAGCACGCCGCTTCGCGCGGTGCGCATGCCTACGCGACGCTCTCCGGTTACGGCATCGCCTGCGATGCCTACCATGTCGGGTCCCCGCATTCGCGCGGGCAGACCGCCGCCATCACGGCCGCCTTGCGCGATGCCGGTCTGCATCCGTCCGACCTGTCCTACATCAACGCCCATGCCACCGCGACCCCGACCGGCGATCCGGTGGAAGTGGCGTCCCTGCGCGACGCCCTCGGCGATGCGGCCGACGCCGTGCCCGTCAGCAGTACCAAGGCCCAGCACGGACACATGCTGGGCGCCGCCAGCGCCATGGAGCTGGCAGTCTGCTTGCTGGCCATGAAGCACGGCTTCCTCCCCGCCACGGCGTTTCTCGAGGATATCGACCCGGCATGCCAGCTGCGGCACGTACCCATGGTCGTCGAGCGGGACGTGCACATTTGCCACACTTTGAGCCTGAGCGCGGGTTTTGGCGGGACCAACATCGCCCTGGTGGCCAGCCGCAGGATAGACTGAGCATCCCGTTGGCGTGAAATAACTCGTTCGGAGCGACTGGTGATAGTCGAGCGAAGCGAGCTGGCAAGAAGCCTCCCCGTGAGGGGAAGGTCGCATGCGACGTTTGCGATTGGAGGATGGGAGGGGCGGGTCATTAATTCGCCTTTCGTATGTTTCATCATCGACGGGTGTCTTTCACTATCAAGTGCGTTAGAGGGTCTTCACCATGAAACTAGCCTCTGCTGTGCGGCACGTTGCGGCCGACGACGCTTCGATCACGACCCGCGTGGACGGGTCGCACGATACCTTGTGGGTGACGCTCGAGCCGGCACCCGGGCGGCCGCACAACTTCTCGCTGGCACTGCTCTCGGGTCTTGAGCGGCTGCTGGACCAGTTGGAGGACAGCCGGTGGCAGTGGCGCAACGAGCGCTTGCGCTACCTTGTGCTGGAGTCCCGCCATCCCCGCTATTTCGCCTTGGGCGGCGACCTGGCTTTTTTCCGGGACTGCATCGAGAACGGCAATGCCGGCGCGCTGCGCGCGTATTCGATGCGCTGCCTGTCGCTGATCCACCGGATCTTTACCGCGTCGCAGGATGTCACGACCGTGGCCATGGTGCGCGGCCGCGCGCTGGGCGGCGGCTTCGAGACGGCACTGTGCGCATCGCACCTGGTCGCCGAGCGCGGCGCCGATTTCGGTTTCCCGGAAATCACCTTCGGCACCTTTCCCTGCACGGGAGGCATGACGCTGCTCGCCCACCGCATCGGGCTGCGCCGCGCCGCCAGCTTCCTGCGCAGCGCACGCATCCATTCCGCCGCGGACTTGCTCGCGCAGGGCGTGGTGGATGAGTTGTGCGAAGCCGGCGAAGGTCCGGCCGCGGTGCAGCGCTTCATCGCCGAGCATCGCCGGCGCTACAACGCGCGCATGGCGCTGCAGCGCGCCGAACAGCGCATGGCATCCTTCGACCTGGCCGAGTTGCGCCTCGTCGTCGAAGATTGGGTCAACACCGCGATGGCGCTTTCCGCGGAAGAACGCCGGGTGCTCGATACCCTGGTGCGCATGCAGGCGGCCGATGCCGGGTACGCCGACGCAAGCGGTCTCAGGCTACCCATTCCCCCGCAGCGTTCGGCCTAGGCGCCGTTCGCGCCTCGCGCAGAGCCGCCACGCTGTTGGCGCTGAGATCGGCCAGTTCGGTGCCCAGCTTGCGGCGCGAGGCTTCCAGGCCTGCAATGTCCGTCTGCATGATCGACATCGCCAGATTCTTCAGCTTGAACGCGCCCATTTGCTGGGCCACGCCCTTGAGGGCATGCGCCAGTTTCCTCACCTCGTCCCACTG
>CAIZKA010000182.1 GCA_903933395.1 uncultured beta proteobacterium
CGCTCGGCGCAAAGCGCCCTGTGGCATATCCTGCAAACCGTCACGCGGCTGATGGCGCCGGTGCTCTCCTTCACCGCCGAGGAAATCTGGACCACGCTGAAGCAGGGCGACAGCGTGATGCTCGGCACCTGGCACGTGCTGCCGGAACAGGGCGGAGAGTCGGCGCTGGTGGCACGGTGGCAGGCGATACGCGCAGTGCGCGCCGACGTAGCCAGGACCCTCGAAGAGCTGCGCTCGGCCGGCAAGATCGGTTCCTCGCTGCAGGCCGAGGTGAGCCTGCGCGCCGATCCCGCAAGCTACGACCTGCTCGCCTCGCTGGGCGAGGATCTCAAGTTCGTCCTCATCTGTTCGAAGGTGACGCTGGCGAGGGCAGACGGCGCGACCGGCGTCAGCATCGAGGCCGTCGCCAGCGCGCACGCGAAGTGCGCCCGCTGCTGGCACTGGCGCGAGGACGTCGGGCAGGACGCGGAGCACCCCGAACTCTGCGGCCGCTGCACCTCGAACCTGTTCGACACCGGCGAGGCGCGCGAGATTGCCTAACGCTCATGGCCGCGAGAGCCATCCGCTGATGATGAAACACGCGAAAGGCGAATTAATGGCCCGCCCCTCCCATCCGCTACGCGGCCCACGGCTGGCTTTGCACAGCCAGCCGGCTGCGGCGGCGCAGCGCATGCGCTGCGAAACCCCGCCTCGCCCCCTCGCGGGGAGGCTATTGATTGGCTCGCTGCGCTCGACTATCACCAGTCGCTACGAACATGTTGTTTCACGTTAAGCTGGCACGCTGGCTGGCGCTGGCGACCTTCGTGGTGCTGCTCGACCAGGCGAGCAAGGCCTGGGTGCTGGGCAGCTTTCGCCTCGCGGAGCACCATGTCGTGACGCCCTTCTTCAATCTGGTGCTGGTCTTCAATCCCGGGGCGTCCTTCAGTTTTCTGGCTGATGCCGGCGGCTGGCAGAAGTGGTTCTTCGTCGTCCTCGCGCTGGGCATTTCGGTGTGGCTGCTGAGCATGCTGCGCCACCACGCGCAGGAGCGCCTCATGCCGGCCGCGCTGTCGCTGATCCTCGGTGGCGCAATCGGCAACGTGATCGACCGCCTGCGTTTCGACGCCGTGGTGGATTTTCTCGATTTTCACCTGGCGGGCTATCATTGGCCGGCCTTCAACGTGGCCGATTCGGCCATCACCGTCGGCGTGGCATTGATGCTCTGGCATCAGTTCCGCTTCGGCAAGGAAAGCTCATGACCCAAACCGTAGAAACCGTACGTGCCGGCAACCTGATCACGCTGCACTACCGCGTCGCCACCGGCGACGACACAGAACTGGTCAGCACCTTCGACTCGACCCCGGCGACGCTGCAACTGGGCAGCGGCGAACTGGCGCCGCCGCTGGAGCATTGCCTGATCGGCGTCAATGTCGGCGAGCGCCATGTCTTCCTGCTGGACGCCGACCAGGCTTTCGGCAGCCATAATCCGCAACTGACCCAGCGCATGGCGCGCACGGCGCTGCCGCCGGATTCCACTCCCGAGTTGCACGGCCTGATCCAGTTCGCCGCACCCAATGGCGACAAATTTACCGGCATCGTGCGCGAACTTGACGACGAGGCGGTGCTGGTCGACTTCAACCATCCGCTGGCCGGCAAGCCGGTCCGCTTCGAAGTCGAAATCATAGGAATTCTCTGATGAAAATACTTCTGGCTAATCCACGCGGTTTCTGCGCCGGCGTCGAACGTGCGATTGCCATCGTCGAACGCGCGCTGGAAAAATTCGGTGCGCCGATCTACGTGCGTCATGAAGTGGTGCACAACCGCTATGTGGTCGATGGGCTCAAGGACAAGGGCGCTGTGTTCGTCGAAGACCTGGACGAAGTGCCGGATGGCGCCACGGTGGTCTTCAGCGCCCATGGTGTGCCGCAGTCGGTGCGCATCGAGGCGGAAAAGCGCGGCCTCAAGGTTTTCGATGCCACCTGCCCGCTGGTGACCAAGGTGCACCTGGAGGTAGCGCGGCTGCACAAGCAGGGTTACGAGATCGTGATGATCGGGCACAAGGGGCACCCGGAGGTCGAAGGCACCATGGGTCAGGCGACGGGCCGCATGTACCTGGTGGAGAACGTGGGGGACGTCGCGACACTGGATGTCGGCACCGGTGGTACGGCGCCTCTGGCCTACGTCACTCAAACCACCTTGTCGGTGGACGATGCGCGGGTCATTGTTCATGCGCTGACGGACCGTTTTCCGAAAATCGTCGGGCCGCGAAAGGACGACATCTGCTACGCCACGCAGAACCGGCAGGATGCCGTCAAGGCCATGGCCGGCAAGGTCGATGTGGTCATCGTGGTCGGCTCGAAGAACAGTTCGAACTCAAACCGCCTGCGCGAGGTCGCGGCGATCGGCGGCATCCCCGCCTATCTCGTCGATGGCGCGGATCAGATCGATGCCGCTTGGCTGGGCGCCAATGCGCGGGTGGGAGTGACGGCCGGCGCGTCGGCGCCGGAAGTCCTGGTCAATGGTGTCGTCGACCGGCTGCGGACGCTCGGCGCGGGAAGCGTCGAGACGCTGGAAGGCACCGCCGAGAACGTCAATTTTCCCTTGCCGAAGGAATTGCTCACCTGAGCGGGCGAGCGACCCCGGACGGGAAGCGCGGACCGCGTTGCCATGGGTCCGGGCCAGCAGGTATAATCTACCGCCTTTCAGGACGCTGTTGTAGCTCAGTTGGTAGAGCAACTGATTCGTAATCAGTAGGTCGCCAGTTCGATTCCGGCCAACAGCACCAATAACACCAAGGGTTGCAGCAATGCAGCCCTTTTTCCTTGGTGCCGCGAATCGCCGCTTCCTGCACGCGCCAAATGCACCTGACCCGCCTGATGCCTTCATGAGAATCGGCCAGCTTACCCAGTTTCACGAGAACGCTGTGGTCATTGCGTGGTGGTCCACAAGGCTGGGCAGGGCGCTCAGCTGGCTGCGGCCGTCGAGACGGCGGGCGATCCTGGCGGCGGCGGCGGTCTGTGTCGGCGTGATAAATCCCTTCCTCGCCCTGACCGGCCACAAGACTTTGCCCTGGGCGTCCAGCGGAACGGAAATCGCCCTGGTCATCCTTTCCCTGTTCGCCATTCTCTGGCTCATTTACCGGGCCGCCGCCGGTTTTTCAGCCCTGCCGGCGATCGTTCGACGCCATCCGCAACTGACGCTGCACCTGTTTTACTGGAGCCTGCTCGCCGTGCTCTGGACCACCGGGCCGACTGCAGGAGGCTGGCGGGCGGTGCTGTTCGGGATTGCGATTGTTTTTCCGTTTCTCATCTGGCGCTGCGGCTTCCTGCTGCTCTCGGGTCAGCATGGCCGGATGGCCGGAACCCGCTTCAGCGACCACCTGATCTACCTCTGGCCGGCTTATGGCGGCAACGACACTCCCTACGGCAAGGGCCTGAGCTACCTCTCCCAATGCGAAGCAAAGACCGAAGGCGAATTGGCGCGGTCCCAGTTGTCCGGGATCAGGCTCATCCTGTTAGGCCTTTGGTGGGGTGTGGTCATGTACGTTTTTGACGGGGTAATCTACGGCGAGGGCAATGCCCTGACCAATTCCCTCGGCGGGCGGACGGTCGGCATTCCGGCACTGGGGCAACTGGTCAAGCAGGGCGCCGATGCACCGCTGGGCGCCGCCTGGGCCAGCATCTATTGCGAGCTGATGAAGCAGGTCCTGCGGCATGCGGCGGGCGGGCACGTGATCATCGGCGTGCTCCGGCTGTTTGGTTTCAACGTGTTCCGCAATACCTACAAGCCGCTTCTGGCCGAGTCCGTGGTGGAGTTCTGGAACCGCTACTATTACTACTTCAAGGAACTCCTGGTGACCTTCTTTTTCCTGCCGACATATACTGGTTTTGGAAAAAGGCTGGCGAGGTGGCCGAGCCTGCGCATGTTTGCCGCCGTGTTCGCGGCGGCCTTTGTCGGCAACACCTATTACCACATCATCAAGGTCGGCCATGTGATGGCGGAAGGCCGGGTTTTCGAGGAAATGTACGAGCTGCGTTCGAGGATTTTTTACTGCCTGTTGCTGGCCCTGGGGATATTCGTCTCCATGCTGCGACAGCAGCGTCGCAGAGGCCAGGCGCCTAGCTCCGGAACGGCAAGTCGTGTTCTGCGGATTGCCGGGGTGTGGACATTTTTCAGCCTGATCTTCATCTGGAACGTCCGGGGGCGGGCAGGTTTTCTCTCCCGGACGGACTTTTTCCTGGGCCTGTTCGGTCTGGCATGAGCCAATCGCGTTACGGAAACTCCAGAAAACCTTAAGCCGGATAAAAAACCATTCATGAACCGCCCATCGTTTTCGCCGCCAACACACCTCTTCAGCCATCGTTTCGGCCCTTTCTGGCTGCTGCTGATCATCTTCCTGTCCATCTCGCTGCTCACCCGGGTGGCGCTGTTGCTGAAGACGGGGAGTGCTGCCGAGCCGGGTCCGGCCAATATCCTGCAGATGTTCGGTTTGGGGCTGGCGTTTGACATCGTCGCGGCCAGCTACTTTTTCATTCCGCTGGCGCTGTTTCTCTTTCTGGTGCCGAACCGGATCTACCGCTGGCCGCCGTTTCGCTGGATCCTGCTGGCCGGCACGGCGGTCTGGATTTTCATCATGCTGTTCAATGCGGCAGCCGAATGGACTTTCTGGGACGAGTTCGGCTCGCGCTACAACTTCATTGCGGTGGATTACCTGATCTACACCAATGAAGTCATCGGCAACATCCGGGAGTCCTATCCCGTCGCGCCCATACTCGGGGGGCTGACGCTGCTGGCGGGGTTGATCGCGTGGGGAATCCGTCACTGGCTCTGGGCTTCGCACGATGTCGAGTCGCGCTATTCCGGCCGCGCCGGCTGGCTGCTGCTGCTGCTGGCGGTCCCCTTGCTGTCTTTTTCATTCGTCGATTTCCGCCTCAAGGATCGATCCGCCAACCGCTACGTCAACTCGCTGTCCGGCAACGGCATTTATGAGTTTTTTGCCGCGGCCTACAACAACGAACTCGACTTCGCCACCTTCTACCATTCGCTGCCGATTGACCAGGCCTATGCCCGGGTGCGCGAGCAATTGCCGACCCCGCATTCCAGGCTGGCCAGCAAGGATGCGCGCGACCTGACCCGGATAGTCAGTTATCCGGGGCCGGAAAAGCGCCTGAATGTCGTTCTGATCTCGGTGGAGAGCCTCTCGGCCAGTTTCATGACGCGCTTCGGCAGCCGCAAGGGCATCACCCCCCGGCTGGATGCGCTGGCAAAGCAAAGCCTGCTGTTTACCAATCTGTATGCCACGGGCACACGGACCGTTCGCGGGCTTGAGGCACTCGCCCTTTCGGTGCCGCCCACGCCGGGCCAGTCGATCGTAAAGCGCCCCAACAATGATTCGCTGTTCAGTCTGGGCGGGGTGTTCAAGTCGAAAGGCTACGACGTCCGCTTCATGTATGGCGGGTATGGCTACTTCGACAACATGAATGATTTTTTCGATGGCAACGGCTACAAGGTGATAGATCGCACTGCAATCCCGGCCGAACGCATCCACCACGAAAACATCTGGGGCGTTGCCGACGAGGATCTGTTTACGCAGGCCTTGATCGAGGCGGACAAGGCCCACGCGGCAGGGAAGCCGTCCTTCATGCAGATCATGACTACATCCAATCACCGGCCATTCACTTACCCGGAAGGCCGCATCGATATTCCTTCCAAGACGGGCAGGCCTGGCGGAGTCAAATATACCGACTGGGCAATCGGCGACTTTATCGACCGGGCTGCAGCCAAACCCTGGTTCGCGAATACGGTCTTCGTCATCGTCGCCGACCACTGCGCCTCGTCGGCGGGCAAGTCGGACATTCCGGTAAATCGATACCATATTCCGGCCCTGATCTTTTCGCCCAAGCACATCCAGGCTGCCGAATTCGACCGGCTCACCAGCCAGATCGACCTGCTGCCGACCTTGCTCGGCCTGTTGAACTTCAGCTACAAGAGCCGCTTTCTCGGTTACGACATGTTCGATCTGGAAGCGGGTCGCGAGCGCATTTTTTTGGGCACGTATCAGGATCTCGGCTATGTGCGCAACGGCAAGCTGGTCAAGCTCGATTCGCGTCGCGGCAAGGGTGTGTTCAAGCCCGATTTCAAGGAAGGAACCGCCGACAAATTGCCCGGCGATGCGGAACTGGAAAGCGATGCCGCGAGCTGGTATCAGGCGACAGCGTGGGCTTTCGGACACGGCGGTCTGAAATGGATTCCGCAACAGGAGGAACCGGCTCGGGTTGGCGGCGGCACACCGGGCGGCAAATAACTGCAATAATCCGCGGCGAAGCAAAGCATGGCGGTGGCGGGCAAGGCTGCGGCGATTACGGCGGCGGTTTTGATCTGTCGCCTGTCATTGTTCTGACCCGCTTTGTGACCAGCAGGTCGCCGGTCCGATTCCGGCCGATGGCCCCGACTTTCAGGGCTTGCCTCCTTTCCGGTCGGCAGGCCCTGTTTCATTGCAGAGGACGTTCATGCAGATCAAGGACAGTGTTTTCATAATCACCGGCGGCGCTTCTGGACTCGGTGCGGGTACCGGGCGGATGCTGGCGGAGCAGGGCGGCAAAGTGGTTCTGGCCGACCTCAACGAGGCGGCGGGTAATGCGCTGGCGGCCGAACTCGGCGCCAATGCGCGCTTCGTTACGACCAACGTGGCCGACGAAGCCAGCGCCAGGGCTTGCGTCGATGCCGCCGCGGCGGCCTTCGGCGGCCTGCATGGCTTGGTCAATTGCGCGGGCATCGCGCCGGCCGAGAAGGTGTTGGGCAGGAACGGTCCGCATTCGCTCGACGTGTTTGCGAAGACCGTGACGGTCAACCTGGTCGGCAGCTTCAACATGATCCGCCTGGCATCCGAGGCCATGAGCAGGGGCGAGCCCAATGCCGCCGGCGAGCGCGGCGTCATCATCAGCACTGCTTCCGTGGCGGCCTACGACGGCCAGATCGGGCAGGCGGCGTATGCCGCATCGAAGGGCGGCGTGGTCGGCATGACCCTGCCCGTCGCGCGCGAACTGGCACGTTTCGGCATCCGCGTCATGACCATCGCCCCTGGAATTTTCGAGACGCCGATGCTGCTCGGCATGCCGCAGGACGTGCAGGACGCCCTGGGCAAGATGGTGCCTTTCCCCTCGCGCCTGGGCAAACCGGCCGAGTATGCGGCGCTGGTGCGCCACATCATCGAGAACGAGATGCTTAACGGTGAAGTCATCCGCCTCGACGGCGCCATCCGCATGGCACCGAAGTGACGGAACTGCCCGGCTTCGTCATCCCCGCGTAGGCGGGGATCCAGATCGTAGGCAAGACTGGATTCCCGCTTTCGCAGGAATGAAAACCTCATGACCATGGTCGACCAATCCTGCTACCACTGCGGCCTGCCGATTCCGGCGGGCGTCGCTCTTTCCGTCGAAATTGGCGGGCAGCGGCGCGAGATGTGCTGCGCCGGTTGTCAGGCGGTGGCGCAGGCCATCGTCGCCAACGGTCTGGCCGAGTACTACCGCCATCGCGATGCGATGCCTGAAAGCCCGCGTGAAGCGCTGCCGCAAATCGTCGCCGACTTCGTCCTGTTCGATCATCCCGATGTGCAGAGGAACTTCGTGCGCCGGGCCGAGGGGGCGGCGGGGGAACACGAACAGGAGGCGGCGCTGATCCTCGAGGGCATCACCTGCGCCGCCTGCGTCTGGCTCAATGAATCGCACGTGCGGCGCCAGGCCGGTGTGACCGCGATCGACATCAACTACACCACGCGCCGCGCGCGGGTGCGCTGGGACGAGCGCGTCACCAAGCTATCGGCGATTCTCGAAGCCATCGCGGCGATCGGCTACCGGGCCCATCCCTACGATGTCGGCCGTTCCGAGGAACTGGCGCAGAAGGAGCGCAAGGCCGCGCTGTGGCGCCTCTTCGTCGCCGGCTTCGGCATGATGCAGGTGATGATGTATGCCATACCGGTGTATCTGGCGGACGGCGACATGACGCCGGACATCGAGCAACTGATGCGCTGGGCCAGCCTGATCCTGACGGTACCGGTGATCGGGTATTCCGCCGCGCCGTTCTTCGTCAGCGCCTGGCGCGACCTGAAGCTGCATCGTGTCGGCATGGATGTGCCCGTGGCGCTGGGCGTCGGCGCGGCGTTTGCCGCCAGCGTCTGGGCCACGCTGATCGCTGCGGGCGAGGTGTATTTCGATTCGGTCACCATGTTCGTTTTCTTCCTGCTTTCGGGGCGCTATCTGGAAATGATGGCGCGACAGAAGGCGGCGCGCAGCGTCGAGACCCTGGCCCGCGCGATTCCGGCTTTCGCCACGCGCCTGGCTTCATGGCCTGCAACGAGCGCGGATGCGGCCGGCGAGCGCGTCGCCGTGGCCGAACTCCGTGCCGGCGACGCGGTACGGGTCAAGCCGGGCGAGACGGTGCCGGCCGACGGCTGCGTGCTCGATGGCGAGAGTGCCGCCGATGAATCGCTTCTGACCGGCGAGAGCCGACCGGTGCCGAAGCGGGTCGGCGATGTTCTGACCGGCGGCAGCACGAATACGGCGAGCCCGCTGGTGATGCGGGTCGAGCGCGTCGGCGAGGACACGCGCGTGGCGGCTATCCAGCGTCTGATGGAGCGCGCCGCGGCCGAAAAGCCGCGCCTCGTCGAAATGGCCGACCGCATCGCCGGGCGTTTCATCGTGGCCCTGCTGTTGCTGGCAGTGGTGACGGCGCTGGCCTGGTGGTGGATCGATGCTTCGCGCGCCCTGTGGATTTTTGTCGCCGTGCTGGTTGTGAGTTGTCCCTGCGCGCTGTCGCTGGCGACACCGGCGGCATTGACGGTGGCGACAGGTGCGCTGGCCGCGCGCGGCGTGCTGGTGACGCGCGGTCATGCGATCGAGGCACTGGCGCGGGCCGACCGCTTCATTTTCGACAAGACCGGCACATTGACGACGGGGCAAATGCAACTGGTGGAGGTCATCCCCGTTCGTGGTGAGGCCGCGCTGGCGCTGGCGATGGCGGCGGCTCTCGAACGCGGCTCCGAACACCCCATCGCTCGAGCCCTGGCTGCCGGAGGCGCGGATACCGGGCTTGAGGTTTCCGCAGTGCGTGCCACTACCGGGTCGGGCGTTGAAGGCATGATAGTCGGGCGGACCTGGCGCCTCGGGCGCCCGGAATTCGTTGCCGCCATGCATGGTCTGGCGGCGCCCCCTGAAGTCCAGTCAATCGTCGGCGCCGGCGACACGGTGATCGCGTTGGGCAATGGCGAAGAATGGCAGGCGTTTTTCCGCTTGAGCGACAGCCTGCGCCCGGAGGCTACGGCCATGAGCGCCGTGCTGTCTGCGGCCGGCATCAAGCTGTCAATCTTCAGCGGCGATGCGTCGGCCGCCACGGCGCGGGTGGGTGCGGCGCTGGGAATCGCGGATAGCCGCGGCGGGCTTTCGCCGGAGGACAAGCAGGCGGCACTCAAGGCCCTGCAGGCGGCCGGCGAGACCGTGGCCATGGTCGGCGACGGAGTCAATGACGCCCCGGTGCTGGCACAGGCGCAGGTGTCGATCGCCATGGGTGGCGGCGCCGACCTGGCGCGCGCCAACGCCGATATCGTGCTGCTCGGCAATGACCTGCAGGCGCTGCCGCAAGGCCTGGTACTGGCGCGGCGCACCGTGCGTATCGTCAGGCAGAACCTGGTGTGGGCCTTCGCCTACAATTTCCTTGCCATCCCGCTGGCCATGGCCGGCTGGGTGACTCCCTGGATGGCCGGCATCGGCATGTCGGCCAGTTCCCTCCTCGTGGTACTCAATGCCCTGCGTCTGCAAAGAAACTGAATGGACATCCTTTATCTCCTGATTCCCTTGTCGCTGGTGCTGGTCTTTGTCATCGCCGCGCTGTTCTGGTGGTCGTTGAAGACCGGGCAGTACGAGGATCTCGACGGGCCCGGTCACCGCATCCTGATGGATGACGATCGCGCCGACGTCCCCAAAACCCGAAACACTGTTGACCCAGATCAAGGTGCCGAGAGAGAGAAATAACCATACTTGACCCGGGTTTTATGGTGATGGCTTTACGCCGTTGCCTCAAGGCTCTCTGTTGGGGTTAGGGGTGCGCGCTGCGCACCCTTTTTTTTTGCCACTTCCGAAGACATCCAACTGGTTTGAGGTGAGTCAGACTTTAGCTGACCCTCAAGTCATTTACGCCGTAGCGGTGAATGTGTATATTAAGATATTCATATCTTTATAATCTCCCGCTAGCCCGTCGACGATGATTCTGTCCCGCACCAGCCAATATGCCATTCAGGCTCTGATTTTTGTGGCGACCCAGCCGCGCGGTGTTCCCGTATTGATCCGCACGGTCGCCGAGCATCTCCAAGTTCCGCCGCCGTATCTTGCGAAAATCATGCAAAGCCTCAGCCGGGGGAAACTGATCAATTCCTTTCGCGGACGCTTGGGTGGCGTATGCCTGCGCGAGGGCGGCGAAAAGACCGATCTGATGCAGATTCTCACCCTGATCGAAGGACCGGGATTGACCGAAAACTGCGTTCTCGGACTCAAGACATGTGGCGACGAGACGGCTTGCCCGATGCACGCCCAGTGGACGCCGATCAAGACCAAGATCGTGAAGCTGTTGACCCAGCAGACGCTGGGAAAACTCGCCGCCGCCGTTCGGAGCGGAAAGTATCGACTTACCGAACTGCCGTTTGCGCTGCTCGAGCAGAAAGACGTGGCGCGCAGCACGGGACTAAAAAATTCCCCTTTGACTCAGGCTGCGCGAGCCCGCTCCTCAGGCGCCGCGCGGACGGCTTCGGTCAAAGAGGCTAAGCAACGCACGTAGCGCTATCGTGTATCAGGACGCTTATGAAAACGCGACATAGCTCGAAGGTGACCCCATTCCGTCTGGCGGCCGATCAGAACTGCGAGCCGATTGCCTGCGCACAATGCGGTGTTTATCAGTTATGCCTGCCGCTTGGCTTGCTTCAGGCCGATTTGACGCTCCTGGAGAGCATCGTCAAACGCAAGGAACTGTATAAACGCGGGCAGCTTTTGTACCGGGCGGGAGATCCATTCGATTTTATCTACGCCATTCGCAGCGGATCGGTCAAGACCTACGTTTGCACTCAGGATGGCCGCACGCAGATTACCGGCTTCCACATTGCGGGCGAACTGGTAGGACTGAGTGCGCTTGCATCGGGGCGGTACAGCAGCGAAGCTCGAGCGCTCGAGGCGACCTCGGTGTGTCGCGTCGAGGCCGAGCGGCTGGATGAACTGGCGCAAAAGATCCCGTCGATTCAGTACCAGATGTTGAAAATCATGAGCGGACACATTCGCCGGGACGAGGAGTTGATGCTATTGCTCGGCAAGAGAAGTGCCGACGAACGCCTGGCGGAGTACCTGCTTGGATTGTCGAGGCGATTTGCCACGCGCAATTATTCCGCGACGGAGTTCCACTTGAGTATGTCGCGCGGTGATATCGGTAATTATCTCGGCATTGCCGAGGAGACCGTTTGCCGAATTCTGGCCCGTTTTCAGGAGGCGGGCCTGATCGTCACGAATCGGCGTGAGGTTCGGCTGGTTGATCTTCCGCAACTGGAAGCGGTGGGAAGAATCAGCGCCGCTGCTTGACGGGTTGCTTGCCGGCAAGGCCGCTTGCCCGGTCGTGCGAAATTGTCATCGATGTCGAGGCCGGGCACCAGCCGCGCCCGCCAATGGCTCATTCATGAGCATGAGTATCGTTGCGCAGACAAGAAGGTTGACCTGCGTCAGGATTCCCGAAAATACTCGAGGCCGCGCTCATATTAAGATAAGATCATCCTAATATCGTTACATGAGGGTGTTGTGGCATCGAGGCCTGCTGACCGGCGAAGGAAACTGTTCCCGAGATGAGGTGCCGCCGGAAGTTCTGGAGCCGCTGACCCGAAGAATTCAACCCTTTTGCCAATTCATTTTTTTATACAGGAGTGTTATTCATCATGATGAAGAAAATCATTGCGGTCTCTCTGGCCGCTTCAAGCCTTGTCTTTGCTGCAGGTGCACATGCCGAAGCCGGCGATATCGTGGTTCGCCTGCGCGCCACCAACGTGGCTCCGGATGAAAGCAGCAGCCTGGGCAAGAAGACTGACCAGGCCTATGGTACGGGTACCGCTAATTTGCTTTACGGATCCGCCAATGCCAACTTGAAGGTCGATAGCAACCTGATTCCCGAAATCGACTTTTCCTACTACTTCACCAAGAATCTGGCTGCGGAACTGATTCTGGCGACGGGCACGCGTCACGACGTGAAAACCTCGAGCATTGGTGCCGCGATGACAACAAACAAACTGGGCAGCGTCGACCTTCTGCCGCCGACCCTGACCCTGCAATGGCACTTCATGCCTGACCAGACCTTCGACCCGTACCTCGGTGCCGGCGCCACCTATGTCTACAGCCTGGACAAGAAATTGACGGCACAGACCATTCTCGGCCCGCAAAAAATCAAGATCGAGAACGACATGTGGGGCGGCGCGCTGCAGGCCGGTCTCGACATCAACCTGAAGGATCGCTGGCTGGTCAACTTCGACGTCAAAAAACTCTGGTTCGGCACCGACGTGAAGCTGAGCGCGCCTGTTCTGGGAGCTGGCTGGAGGAAGATCGACAGTCTGGACATCAACCCCTGGGTCATCAGTGTCGGTATCGGCAAGAAGTTCTAAGGAAGTGCTGAACAGGCCCAATTCGTCATTTCGGGCTTGACCCGGAATCCATGCGTTTTCAGGCACCGGGACTGTGGC
>CAIZKA010000183.1 GCA_903933395.1 uncultured beta proteobacterium
CCGGACGCGATGCGGCGATGCTGATCGTGTTTGGCGCGCTGCCGCCGGCGGTACTCAACTACATTTTCGCCGAGCGCTACCACCAGGAGCCGGAGAAGGTAGCTTCCATCGTGCTGATCGGCAACATGGCGTCGTTGCTGATAATTCCCCTGATATTGGCCTGGGTTCTGAAGTGAGACGTGTGCCAGCCTGATTGTCTGCTCACATCAGGAAACCCCGATTGACTGACTATGTCAGAGCAGGGATACTTATGCACTCGTGCCGGAATCCTGAACCAGATTGTTGAGGAATAACGCCCTGGACTCCCCGTTTCAGCCGCACAGCGGCATCTCGCAACTGAATTCCACCCTGTTCGACATCAACCAGAGTGATGTCACGGGCACCGTCAACATGGCCAGCCCCGGCGCGGTGGCGGATGCGATTTGCACGGTTCTGGCGCGCCGCTATACGGATTTCGACGAAGTCATCGTGCGCGACGGCTTCATCGACCTTGAGGATATCTTCTGGGGCCGCTATCCCGGCTTTTTACCCTGCGACACGCCCTACCACGACTTGCGCCATTCGATGAGCACGGCGCTGGCCATGATGCGCATGGTCGACGGCTACGAGGCGGTGCATGGCGGTGACGGCCCCGCGCTGGGGGCCGAACTGGCGACGCTGGGCGTGCTGCTGGCCCTGTTCCACGATGTCGGCTTCATCCGCCGCCTGTCCGAAGCAGGCATAAATGGAGCCTGCCTGATTCGCGAGCACGAACAGCGCAGCGTGGATTTCATGCGCGGCTATCTCGCCGAAGGGCCGCTTGCGCGTTTTGCCGCACTCGCCGAACTGATCCACACCACGAATTTCGCCAAGTGCGCCTGTGAAATTTTCGAGGGCCTGACGCTGCAACTCGTCGAACTGGGCAAGATGCTCGGCACCTCGGACCTGATCAGCCAGATCTCGGGCCGCTATTACCTCGAGCGCTGCCGGCTTTTCCTCTTCCAGGAATTCGTCGACGCCGGGGCCGATCGCATGGTCTCGCCCGCAGGCGAGACGGTGATCCTGTATGCCACGCCGGAAGACCTGCTGCGCAAGACGCCGGGTTTCTACGACCATCTGGTCAAGCCCCGCATCGAAGGCGAGTTCAGCCACGCCTACCGCTACATTGCGGACCACTTCGGCGGCGACGATCCGTATGCGCGTGCGATGCAGCGCAACCTCGATTTTCTGCGCGACATGATCAAGCGCAACGACTTCTCGGCACTGCATCGCAACCCGATGCCATTGATGCCCTTGCCGGCCGAGTGAGTTGACGGGAGTTTCCGCCCCGGTCCCCGCGGACTTGTTGGGCGCCCTGTCGAGGGCGGGGCTCATCGACAATCCCGAAAGCGCGCGCTGCGAGGCCCTGAGCGGAGGCGTCTCGTCCGACATCTGGAAAATCACCACGCCGCGGCAGACGTTTTGCGTCAAGCGCGCCCTGGCGAAGCTCAAGGTCGCGGCCGACTGGAGCGCCCCGGTCGAGCGCAATCGCTACGAAGTCGCCTGGATTCGCATCGCCGGCCGCATCGTTCCCGGCGCGGCGCCCGAAATCCTGTACCAGGATGATGCCGGGATGTTTTGCGCCATGACTTATCTCGGTCCGGACGACCATCGCCTGTGGAAGAGCGAACTGCGCGACGGCCGTGCCATTGCGGCGGACGCTGACGAAGTCGGTCGCCGCCTGGGCCGCATCCACGCCGCCACGGCGAACAACCCTCAAGTCGCCGCGCAGTTCCCGCGTCACGACATCTTTCATGCCATCCGCCTCGAACCCTATCTCGAAGCCACGGCCGCGGCCCACCCGGATTTGCGCGAGGTGCTGTTCGGCCTCAGCCGGCGCACCGGCGCCACGCACCTGGCGATGATCCATGGCGACGTCAGCCCGAAGAACATCCTGCTCGGCCCGGACGGCCCGGTGTTTCTGGACGCCGAGTGCGCCTGCATCGGCGACCCTGCCTTCGACCTGGCCTTCTGCCTCAATCACATGCTGCTCAAATGTCTGTGGAATCCGGCAGCCCGCGAGGGCTTTCACGCCTGTTTCGAGGCCATGACGCAAGCCTATCTGGCCGAAGCGAACTGGGAGCCTTCAGGCGCCGTCGAGCAGCGCGCTGCGAGCCTCCTGCCTGGCCTGTTCCTCGCCCGCGTCGACGGCAAGTCTCCGGTCGAGTACATTCAAGGCGAAGCGGATCGCGCAAGCGTTCGGCGCTGTGCACGGGCCCTGCTTGTCGCGCCTCCGTCGCGTCTGGCGGAAGTGCTGGCGGCCTGGAAAAAGGAATTGAACGCATGAGCGCTCCGCACGGCCGCCCGAAGGGGCGCCAGTCATCACGTGGAGCCGCGAAGCGGCGAACCATTGTCACCCCCTTCCTTGGGAAGGGGGTTGGGGGGAGGGTAATCCAGTGAGCAGTCTGATCAAGTCGGTTCGCGGGCGCCGTGTCTGGGATTCCCGCGGCCGGCCCACCGTGGAAACCGAAATCACGCTGGCCGACGGCAGGAGCGGTCGCGCCATCGCTCCGGCCGGCGCCTCCACCGGCAGTGCCGAGGCGGTCGACCGGCGCGACGGCGGCGCGGCCTTCGGCGGTTACGACGTGCAGGGCGCGCTGGCTGCGGTCAATGGCGAGATCGCGGACTTGCTGGCGGGGCGCGAGGTCAGCGACCAGGCCGCGCTGGACGCCGCGCTGGTCGCGCTAGACGGCACGCCGAACAAGGCACGCCTCGGCGGCAATGCCATTGTCGCCACCTCGATGGCCATCGCCCATGCCGCCGCCGCGGCGCAGGGCCTGCCGCTGTGGCGTTACCTCGGCGCCGGGCGCGACGAGTTTTTCCTGCCGCTGCCCGAAGTGCAGATCTTCGGCGGTGGCGCCCATGCCGGCCGTCGCGTGGATGTGCAGGACTTCATGGTCATCGCGGTGGGCGCGGCCGATTACGTGCAGGCGCTGGAATGGACCGCCGAGGTCTACCGTGCCGCCGGGGTGCTGATGAATGAAGCCGGATTGCTCGCCGGCGTCGCCGACGAGGGCGGCTGGTGGCCGGCCTTCGACAGCAATGAAGCGGCACTGGATTTCCTGCTGCGCGCGATAGAGCGCGCCGGCTACACACCGGGCCAGGACGTGGCGATCTCGCTCGACATCGCCGCCACCGACTTCGGTCGCAAGGGCGAATACACCCTGGCGCGCGACGGACGGCGCATCGATTCGGATGGGCTTGCGGAAATGCTGCTGGGCTGGTTGGCGCGCTATCCCGTCGTCGCCATCGAAGACCCCCTGGCGGAAGACGATGCCGAGGGCCTGCGCAAATTCACCGCCGCCGCCGGCGCCGGGGTCGAAGTCGTCGCCGACGATTTCATCTGCACCAATGCCGGCCGCATCGCCGCCGCGGCCGGGCAGGGCGCCTGCAACACCGCGCTGATCAAGCCCAACCAGGCCGGCACGCTGTCCGAAACCCGCGCGGCACTGGAGGCCGCGCGCGCTGCCGGGTGGGAGAGCATCGTCTCGGCGCGCTCGGGGGAAAGCGAGGACGTGACGATCGTCCATCTTGCCGTGGGCTGGGGCGCGAAGCAGCTCAAGGTCGGCTCCTTCGCCCGCTCCGAGCGCATGGCCAAGTGGAACGAAGGGCTGCGCCTGGCCGAAGCGCTGGGCCAGGCCGGCGGACGTTTGCCGCCGCGGGCCAGCTTTCCCTGGGGATGCGGCTGATCTGTTCGCAAGCTGGCAAGATATATTAGAGAAAACTAATATATAATCTCGAAATTACCCATGAACAGCAAAGAGCAGCAAACTTTCAGCGAGATTTATCCTGCATTCAACGGAGAAACAGCATGACCACCATCAACTTCAAACGCGAGATCGCCGATTCCTTCGATAACGCCATCGAGCGCATCATCAAGGCGCTGGGCGCCGAGGGTTTCGGCATCCTGACGCGCATCGACATGCACAGCAAGATCAAGGAAAAGACCGGCAAGGACATCGTGCCGACCGTGATCCTCGGTGCCTGCAATCCGAACCTGGCCTACGAGGCCTACACCGCCAACAGCGATGTGGCGAGCCTGCTGCCGTGCAATGCGGTGGTGCGCGAAATCGCGCCGGGAAAGGTTTCGCTGGAACTCGCCGCGCCCTCCGGCATGATGCAGATCCTCGGCGATGCCAATCTGACCAGGCTGGCGCTCGAAGCCGATGTCCTGATCCGGCGCGCGCTGGACAAGGCCTGACGCAGGAATCCGGTGCGGCGGCGGCTTCAGCCGCCGTGTCGCCGGCGCCGACTCTCGAGGCGGGCCGATGAGGTGGCGCTGATCAGCGCCCGGGAAGCGGTGGTCTGACGGCGGGGCTGGATGTCTTTGTCATCGAGCCATTGCCGACGCCTTGTGGCGGGCAGCGAGTTGCTGTTTCGGGTGGGCTGAAACAGCAGCGGCACTTTCCCGCAAGGAGAAAGTGCCGCTGTGGGGGGGTGTTACTTGGCCAGCTTGATGTTGATCGAGCTTACGCCCATGTTGAGCGCCACGCCTTCGCCCTTCGACTTGGTGACGATGACTACTTCCTTCATGTTCTGGAAGCTGTTTCCGCCCTTGCTGGCACCAAGCGCGGCACCGGCACCGATGCCTTGATAGCTGCCGGGGAAGTCGTCGATATTCTTCAGGAAGTAGATGTTCGCCGTGCCGTGGGCCTCGGTGTAGCCGGCGCCGCCGACCGTCACGCCGCTCATGGTGAAGGGATAGTCCTTGCCCTTGAAGTGCAGGACGCCCTTGCCTTCCGCGCCGCCGAAAATCAGGCGCAGCTGTTTCGCGTCGAAGTCGGCGGTAGCATCCGGGGGGCCTTCCATGGCCTTTTGCCGGGCCTGGGCCTTGGCATCGGCCTTCTGGTTCATGGCGTCGGTCTGCGCAAACGAGGCTTGCGTGAAGGCCAGCGCGAGGATGGCAAGCAGGGTACGAAAGACGATTGATTTATTGCTCATGCAGTTCTCCAGGAAGTTACAACGAAAAAGTTGCCCGGCTCGTCAAAGTCCAGGCCCGTCGGGGGCGTAACTTTACCATTTTGTCGCAGCGAACAGGCTTCAGCCCGGACGCCTCCGGCTGTCAGGTTTTACCCTCCAGGCGTCGCTCCAGCAGCGAATACACGGCCGGCACCACAACCAGCGTCAGTAAAGTGGAGGAGATCATGCCGCCGATCACGGCGATGGCCAGCGGCTGCTGGGTTTCGGCCCCGGCGCCGAGCCCGAAGGCCGCCGGGGCCAGCGCCAGGATCACCGTGGCCGAGGTCATCAGCACCGGCCGCATGCGGATCGGGCAGGCGTTGCGCAGGGCCGCATCGACGCCCATGCCGGCCTCGCGGCGCTGGTTGGCGAGGTCGACCAGCAGGATGGAATTCTTCGCCACGAGGCCGATCAGGAGCGTCAGGCCGATCATGGAATAGATGTTCAGCGTGTGCCCGGTGGCCCACAGGGCGGCGATGCCGCCGACCACGGCCAGCGGCTGCGCCAGCATGACGATGGCCGGCTGCAGGAAGGAATTGAACTGGCTGGCGAGCACCATGTAGAGCAGCACCAGCGCCAGGCCGAAGGTGAACACCATGTACTTCATGGTCTTGCCGAATTCCTCGGCCTGGCCGATGAAGCGCACCTGGTAACCGGTCGGTAGCGTGTCCTGCCCGGTGCGGCGCACGGCCTCGACGGCCTCGCCCAGGGGGATGGACGGCGTGGCGTAGAAGGTGGTGGCGTACTGCAGGTCGAAGCGGCCGATCACGGCGGGGCCGAGGCGCTCCTCGAAGCGGGCGACGGAATCGAGGCGGACCATCTTGCCGTCGCGGCTGCGCAGGAAGATCTTCGACAGGTCTGCCGGCTGGGTGAATTCGCCGGGCTTGGCCTTGACGCGGATGTCGTAGCGTTGGCCGTCGCCCGGCTCGTCGTTGAACTTGGCGATATCGACGCCGCCGGTCAGCATGTTTACCGCCAGCGCCACGTCGCTCGACGACAGGTTGGCCGCGGCGATGCGCAGGCGGTCCGGCAGGAAGACCAGTTGCGGCAGGTCGAGCTGGATGTCGCTGTCGATGCGGCCGATGCCGGGGACGGTGGCCAGCTTCTGCTGCAGTTCGCGCGACAGGCGCCCGATCTCGTCGATGTTGTCGCCGGCCAAGACGAACTGCAGGGGTTCGCCGCGCTGGCCGCCGACCACGGCGAAGGGCGCGGCAAAGGCGCGCGCACCCGGAATGGCGGCGAGTTCGCGCCGCACTTCGGCGATGACTTCATGCTGGCTGCGCTTGCGTTCCTCGCGCGGCGCCAGGCGCACCACCACCGTGCCCTGGTTCACCTGTCCGGCTGTGCCCAGCCCGATCAGCGAGAACTCGGTGCGCATTTCGGGATAGCGGTTCAGCACCTCTTCCACCTCGCGCAGCTTGGCATCGGTGTAGTCGATGCTGGAACCCAGCGGTGTGCGCAGCGAGATGCGAAAGCGGCCCTCGTCCTCGTCCGGGGTGAAGGTCTTGCCGACGTTCATGAAGAAGAAAGCCGAGGAGCCGACCACGGCCACGGTCAGCGCGACTACCGCCCAGCGCCGGTGCAGGGCGTGGTCGAGCAGGTTGACGTAGACGCGGTCGAAGCTGCCGAGAATGCGGTCGAAGAGGTGGTAGATGCGGCCGTGCTGCTTCTCCACCTTGAGGTAGCGCGAGCAGAGCATCGGCGTCAGCGTCAGCGAGACGAAGAGCGAAACCAGCACGCCGAAGGTGACCACCACGGCAAACGAGCGGAAGAACTGGCCGATGATCCCCGACAGGAAAATCACCGGGGCGAAGATGGAGACCAGCGACAGCGTCGCCGCGATCACGGCGAAGACCACTTCCTTGCTGCCGTTCACCGCGGCGGCAACCGGCTCCGGGTCGATCTCCTCGCGGTGGCGGAAGATGTTCTCCAGCACCACGATGGCGTCATCGACGACGACGCCGATCAGCAGCAGCAGCGCCAGCATGGTCAGCGAGTTGAGCGTGTAGCCGAAGAAGTAGATCACGGCGACGGCGCCCATCAGCGAGACCGGAATCGCCAGGGCGACGATCAAGGTCGAGCGCAGCGAACGCAGGAAGAACCAGACCACCAGGGACGCCAGCAGCGTGCCTTCGATCAGATGCTGCTTCAGCGAGTTGACGATTTCGAGGATGAACACGGCGTCGTTGGAGACGACGCTGATCCGCATGCCCGGCGGCAGCTGCGGTTCGATTTCCTTCGCCAGCTTTTCCTTGATGCGCTCGACGATGGCGACGGTATTGGCGTTGGTGACCTTGACCACGCCCATGCCTACCGTGATTTCGCCGTTGAAGCGGGCGAGCTGGCGGTTGTCGGTCAGGCCGTCCTCCAGTTCGGCGACATCGGCCAGCCGGATCGGCGCGGCGTTGGGCGGCGCGCCGCGGTAGCCGACGACCAGGCCACCCAGCGCATCGAGGGTATGAAATTCAAGGTCGAGCTTGACCAGGTGCTCGGTGGTTTCGCCGACCACGAAGCCGCCCGCCAGTTGCACATGCTCGCGGGCGAAGGCGTCGCTGATGTCCTGCGCCGAGACGCCCAACCCGGTCATCCGGTCGGGCAGCAGATTGACGCGGATGGTGCGGTCGCGGCGGCCGCCGAGGCGCACTTCGCCGACGCCGTCGATGGTTTCCAGCTTCTTCTTGATGACGTTCAGCGCGTACTGGTTCAACTGCTGCTGGGTGCGGTCACCTTGTACCGCAATCCAGAAGATCGGCGAGGCATTGGTCTCGACCTTGGCCACCACCGGCGGATCGACATCCTTGGGCAGGCGGCGCAGCACCTGGTTGACCTTGGACTGGACCTCGGTGAAGGCGACATCGACGTTTTTTTCAAGGCCGAAAGTCATGTTCACTATGGAGACGCCGGGCGAGGATGTCGACTGGATGTGTTCGATGCCGGGGACGCTGTTGACTGCGCTTTCGATCAGGTTGGTGACGCTGGAATCGACGATGTCGGGGTTGGCACCCTTCAGCGCGGTGGTAATCGAGACCACCGGAAACTCGATGTATGGCAGCCGGTCCATGCCGATGCGGTTGAAGGAGATCACACCGAACAGCACCAGCACGGCATTCGCCATCCACGCCAGGACGTGGCGCTTGACCGAGAGCTCGGGCAGGGTCATTTAGCTTCGGGTTTGGCGGCGTCTTTGGTGCCGGATGCGCCTGCGGCCGCCGCGCCGCCAGCGCCAGCGCGCTGCGTCCCTTCGGGAACTGTTGGCTCCGCAGCGGCCTTGGCACCGCTAGGCTTTGCCGCTTCCTTGATGGCGACGGCGGCGCCGTTGGTCAGGAAGCCGGCGCCATCGAGCGCAATGGTTTCGCCGCCGGCCAGGCCTTCAAGGATCTCGATGCGGCCGCCGCGCTTGGCGCCGACCTTGACCGGCTTCTGCAGCGCCTTCTTCTGTCCGTCGGCGTCGGCGATGACATACACCACTTTTCCGGCCGGGCGCAGCACCACGCTTTGTTCGGGCACGGTCAGCGCTTCGGCACGGGCCGAGACGACCACGGCGGCATTGAGCGTACCGCCGCCGCGCAGGCTGCCGTCATTCTCCAGGTCGACCAGCACGTCGAGCGTGCGGCTGCCTTCGACGATGCCGGGGCGGATGTCCTTGATGCGGCTGGTGAAGACCTTGTCCGGCGCCAGCGGCGATACCAGCCGGACCTCCTGGCCCTGCTGCAGGCGCGGGCCGAAGCTTTCGGCGAAGGGCAGGTGGGCGCGAAGTTTCTTCGGCGAGACGAGGTTGAACAGCGGATCGCCGACCTTGACGTAATCGCCGGGCGAGACGATCTGCACCTCGACGACGGCATCGATAGGTGACCGCACCTGCGCCTTGCCGGCCGACCGGCGGCTGTTGTCGGCGCGCGCCCGCGCCGCCTCGTACTGCGCGGCGAGCGCAGCGCGTTGGGCGGCGACGTCCTCTCCCGCATTCTTCGACAGGAAACCCTTGTCCATCAGCGACTGCTGCCGCTCGGCAAGCTTTTCCTGCTGTTTCGCCAGGGCCTCGATACGCCGCGCTTCGGCTTCGTCGGCCTTGTTCTGCAAGGCGACGTCGCCGGCATCGATCACCGCCAGCAGTTCCCCGGCTTTGACCACCTTGCCGCTACGGGCCAGTACCTGGGTCACGCGTCCCGCCACTTCGGCGCCGACCTTGGGGTCGGCCAGCACTTCGAGGTTGCCCAGGGTTTCCAGCACGACTTCGAAGTTGCCCTTGGTCGCCTGGGTCACGGTAATCAGCGAGGGTGGCGGCACCGCCTTCTTTTCCTCGGCCTTCTGGCCGCAAGCAGTGAGCAGGATCAGGGCGAGGCAAGTGAGAAGGGTGTTGCGCATCATGGCAGGATGGACTCCAGCGCGAACAGTTCGGCGACGTCCTCGCGGCGGCGTATCTGGTGCATGGAAGCCCCGTCGATCATGACCTCGGCGGCGCGCGGCCGGCTGTTGTAATTGGAGGCCATGGCCATGCCGTAGGCGCCGGCGGAGAGGATGGCAAGCAGGTCGCCTTCATTCAGCGCCAGTTCGCGATCGTGGCCGAGGAAATCGCCGGACTCGCAGACCGGGCCGACGATCTCG
The DNA here is from genome assembly GCA_903933395.1 of uncultured beta proteobacterium. Classification (GTDB taxonomy): domain Bacteria; phylum Pseudomonadota; class Gammaproteobacteria; order Burkholderiales; family Rhodocyclaceae; genus Sulfuritalea. The sequence continues at coordinate 9,580 of CAIZKA010000183.1, forward strand.
TAGGACATTGGATTCGCCGTGCTGTCAGCGCCGACTCTTTGAATGTCGTGCCAGGCGTCATACAGCGCGGGCCGCATCAGGTCGTTCATCGCCGCATCGACCACGGCGAAGTGTTTTTCCGCGCCGGGCTTCAGCACTTCGACGCGGGTCAGCAGCAGACCGGCGTTGCCGACCAGGGAACGGCCCGGTTCGAACACCAGCTTCTCGCGACGCCCCGTCAGTTTTGCCAGCATCGGCGCCAGGTAATCGGCGGCCGACGGCGCCGGCTCTCCGGCGCGATACTGTATGCCCATGCCGCCGCCGAGGTCGATGTGTTCCAGTGCGATTCCTGCCGCCGCAAGGCGATCGACCAGCGCCAGCACCTTGTCTGCCGCTTCGGCCGCCGGCGTCGGGTCCAGCAGCTGCGAACCGATATGGCAGTCGATGCCCTTCACGGCGATGTGCGGCAGGCTTGCGGCGCGGCGGTAGAGGTCGAAGGCCTCGTCAAAGGCCACGCCGAACTTGGCTGTCTTGAGGCCGGTGGAAATATAGGGATGGGTTTTCGCGTCGACGTCGGGATTCACGCGCAGCGAGACCGGCGCGCGGTGCCCGACGCTGCCGGCAACTTGACTGAGCTGTTCGAGTTCGCTGGCCGATTCGACATTGAAGCAGCGGATGCCAGCTTCCAGCGCCGTGCGCATTTCGGCGCGCGATTTGCCGACGCCGGAGAACACTATCTTCTTCGCCTTGCCGCCGGCGTTTAGCACACGGGCCAGTTCGCCGCCGGAGACGATATCGAAACCGGCGCCGAGGCGGGCGAAGAGATTGAGGATGGCAAGGTTGGAATTGGCCTTGACCGCGTAGCAGATCAGCGAACGGTCCGACAGGCCGTGCGCCTGCAGCGTGTCGCGGTAGGCGCCATAGGCGGCCGTTAGTGCGGCGCGCGAGTAGACGTAGCAAGGCGTGCCGAAGCGCGCCGCGACGTCGCTCAAGGCGACGGACTCGACCTGCAGTCCGTCCTTGCCCATCGTGGTCAGGCCCATCAATAGCGCTCGGCGGTCTTTTCGGCAGGGGCGGGAGCCGGCGCGGGTGCTGCGCTGCCGGAAGCCGTGGGCTTCTCCGGTGGCGGCAGCTTGAGCGCAGTTTTGGTGCCGCATCCGGCGACGGCGGCAATTGCGGTTGCGAGGGTTAGCAGGGCGGCGAGGCGGGACAGGGGGCGCATGGGGTTCATGGGACACCGGAATGAGGACCGAAGGCATAAGTATATGCGGCCGCGCAGCGCCGGCGACATTCTGTATCCTGTGACCTGCTTTATCCCCCTGAAGGAAAGACACGATGGATGAGCGGGAATTCATGTTGGCGGCCGATGCCGAACTGGCACGCATCGAGGCGGCTCTGGAAGTGGCAAGCGAAAGTGGTGTGGCCGATTTCGATTTCGAAACCAAGCCCGG
>CAIZKA010000184.1 GCA_903933395.1 uncultured beta proteobacterium
CGATCGGTGGTTCTTTGGCAGGAATCGCCATTCGCCTTCGCTCGGATCGAACGGCGGGTAAGTGGCCTCACTCAGGCAGGCAGCAGTTGCCTCAAAGTGAAGCTTCGTTAGCGATATTCAGGGCGAAAGGGCATTCCAGCGCCGTGCGCTTGCCACGGCAAGCTTCCCCCGACCCTGGCGGCGCGGGTGCGGTGATCGGCTCACCGATGCCAAGCCCCTTATAATGCGGCCGATCTCAATGGGAGGATGTGATGCGGATAGTTCTGTGTTTCCTGTTTGCCCTGATCGCCGCACCGGCGCTGGCCGGCTGGGAGAGGATGGCGGAGAATGATGACGTCACCTACTACATCGACCCCGCTACGGCGCGGAAGGATGGCGATTTTCGCAAGGTGTGGAAAATACTGGACCTCAAGCAAAAGGGCAAAAGCGGCGAGATGTCGCGGAAAACCTTAATTGAATACGACTGCAAGGAGGACCGAAGCAGAACTCTCTCCTACTCCTTGTACTCGGAACCGATGTCAGGCGGAAATCTTATTCTGTCGAACGATTATTACAGCAGATGGGCGGTCCTTCCGGGTGGCACTGACGACGCGGTCACCCGCAGTGTGCTCTGTGCCCAGTAGCCGCTGCCGCGGTACGACAGACTGGATGCCGGAAACGTGAAGCTGCCAGTCAAACCCCTTTTTTGACAAAACCTGCTTGTACCTCACTGAGTCCGATGCCCGCACAGCCACGAATGAAGTTTTCGTAGCGACTTCCATGGGAACAGCTGGTTCTCCGGAGTAACGCGCAAGCACAGCTCCGGCACACTTCTCACAAGCCAGGGAGGGGCGGACCTGCCGTCCCCGGCTGGTCCGCAGCGCTTCTCCGTCAGACCTGCGCGGCGTCCACGATCGCGTTGAGCGTTGCGCTCGGGCGCATCACGGCCTCGGTCTTGGCCGTGTCGGGCATGTAGTAACCGCCGATATCGACCGCCTTGCCCTGTACTGCTTTCAGTTCCTCGACGATCTTCTGCTCGTTCGCGGCCAGCGACTTGGCCAGCGGCGCGAAATGCGCCTGCAGTTCCTTGTCCTCGTTCTGTTCGGCCAGGGCCTGCGCCCAATACGTGGCGAGGTAGTACTGGCTGCCACGGTTGTCGAGTTCGCCGGTACGGATCGAGGGTCCCTTGCGGTTGTCGAGCAGTTTGCCGGTGGCCGCGTCCAGGGTGGTGGCGAGGATCTTGGCCCGGGCGTTGCCGGTCTTGATGCCGAGGTCTTCCAGCGACACGGCCAGGGCGAGGAATTCACCCAGCGAATCCCAGCGCAGGTGGTTCTCTTCGACGAGCTGCTTGACGTGCTTGGGCGCCGAGCCGCCGGCGCCCGTTTCATACATGCCGCCTCCGGCCATCAGCGGCACGATGGAGAGCATCTTGGCACTGGTGCCCAGTTCCATGATGGGGAACAGGTCGGTCAGGTAGTCGCGCAGGATGTTGCCGGTGGCCGAGATGGTGTCGAGGCCGCGGATCACGCGCTCCAGCGTGTAGCGCATGGCGCGCACCTGCGACATGATCTGGATGTACAGGCCCGAGGTGTCGTGCTCCTTGAGGTAGGTGTTGACCTTCTTGATCAGTTCGTTCTCGTGCGGGCGATAGGGGTCGAGCCAGAAGATCACCGGCGTGCCGGACTGGCGCGAACGGGTCACGGCGAGCTTGACCCAATCGCGGATCGCCGCATCCTTGGCCTGGCACATGCGGAAGATGTCGCCCTGCTCGACGTTCTGCGAAAGCAGAACTTCGCCCGTGGCGAGGTCGACGATGTTGGCGACGCCGTCCTCGGAAATCTCGAAGGTCTTGTCGTGCGAGCCGTACTCTTCGGCCTGCTGCGCCATGAGGCCGACGTTGGGCACGGTGCCCATGGTCTTCGGGTCGAAATTGTCGTGCCACTTGCAGAAGTTGATCATCTCCTGGTAGATGCGGGCGAAGGTCGATTCCGGCATCACGGCCTTGCAGTCGTAGGGCTTGCCGTCGGCGCCCCACATCTTGCCGCCGCCGCGGATCATGGCCGGCATCGAGGCGTCGACGATGATGTCGTTGGGCGAGTGGAAGTTGGTGATGCCCTTGGCCGAATCCACCATCGCCAGGCGCGGGCGGTGCTCCTGGCAGGCGTGCAGGTCGCGCTCGATCTCGTCGCGCAGCGACTCGGGCAGGGTCTTGATCTTGTCGTAGAGGTTGACCATGCCGTTGTTGACGTTGACGCCGATTTCCTCGAACAGCTTGGCGTGCTTTTCGAAAGCCTCCTTGTAGTAGATCTTGACGCAATGGCCGAAGACGATCGGGTGCGAGACCTTCATCATGGTCGCCTTGACGTGCAGCGAGAACAGCACGCCGGCCTCGCGGCAATCCTCCAGCTC
>CAIZKA010000185.1 GCA_903933395.1 uncultured beta proteobacterium
CCGCGTCGCCGACCAGAAAGCGCTGCACCAGCCAGAGCAGCAGGATCAGCGGCCCGATGGCGCGCAGCGCGGCGACCAGTTCGGCCACCGGCGTCTCATTCCACCAGGCCGCCGTATCGCCAGCGCCGACTATTGCCGGCAGCGCGGCGGGATTAGGCACTTCGCCGACCAGACCAATGCCGACCAGCATCACCGCGATCGCCGGGAACAGTGAAGCCAGGGTGACAATGCCGAACCCGGCCAGCGGGTTGTCCTCCTGCCCGGCGGAGGCGGCGACGCCGATGCCCAGCGCCAGTACCAGCGGCACGGTCACGGGCCCGGTGGTGATGGCGCCGCAGTCCCAGGCCAGACCGATGATGGGCGCCAGGCGCGGATCAAACCCAGCATAGGCGGTGAGCGCAAGACAGGGAAACAGCGTGGCGATGATCAGCGTCTTCATGCGCCAGGCGAAGAAGAAGCGCAGCATGCCGACGACCACCGCCAGGCCGACGCCAATGCCGACCGCCAGCACCAGACGGTCCGGATAGCGCGTCAGCAGCAGGTGCAGCCAGGGTGCGCGCAAGGGATCGACGCCGCTGCCCGCCGCACGCAGGGCGCCGATCGCCGGCTCGGCATAGGTCGCCACGGCGCCCAGCAGGAAGGCAAATCCGAGTACCACGGCCGGCGTCGCGCGATTCGGCAGGTTGAAGCCGATGTTCTCCGAGAAAGGCATCAGGCCGTACTTGACGCCATCCATGAACAGCATCAGACCCACCATCACGGCCAGCATGCCAAAGGCGATCAGTTCGCCTTGCTGCACGTCGGCGCGCAACGCGGCGATCTGGAACAGCGCGAGGAACAGGGCCAGCGGCACCACGGCGCGCAACTGCTCGAAGAAGCGCACGCTGACATAGGGCGTCAGCAGCCGATGTATGTCGAGCAGACGCAAACGTGGCACATGCCGCTTGCCGTGTCCGGCGTCGGCATGCACGTCCCGGTAGCTCACGCGGCGCTGCTTGACCCGCACGGCGCCAAGAAACTCGCCATAGCGCAAGCGGCGTGGGGAAACGGATTCGGTCATTGAAAATCGGACAACACTGGGCTGGAAGTTAGCCATTTTACCTGTCGCGACATGCCAAACTCGTCATCAAGCTATCATCATGTCCATGCACTCCAACCTTCTCTCGATCCTGCTCCTGCTCACCGCCGCGGTCGGCGCGGTCGCGATCGCACGCCGCTTCAGGCTGCCCTCGATGCTGGCCTACCTGGTTATCGGTATTGCATTGGGGCCGCACGGGCTGGCGGTACTGAGCGAGAGCGCCGAGGTGGACAGCTTCGCCGAATTCGGCGTCGTCTTCCTGATGTTTTCGATCGGCCTGGAGTTCAGCCTCAAGCGGCTGCAGGCGATGCGCGCCATGGTCTTCGGTTTTGGCTCGGCGCAAATGGCCCTGACCGCGCTGGGCACCGGGCTGGTGGCGATGCTGGCCTACGAGCAGAGCTGGCGCGCCGGCATCGCGGTCGGACTCGCGGTGGCCATGTCGTCCACCGCGATTGTCGCCAGAATGCTTTCCGACCGCTTCGAACTGCACTCCCGTTCTGGTCGGCAAACCATGGGTGTGCTGCTGTTTCAGGACCTCGCGGTGGCGCCCTGCCTGATCCTGCTGCCGGCGCTGGCCGCCTCCGGCGACGATCTGCTGCGTTCGCTCGCGGTGGCGGCAGCCCAGACGGTCGCGGTGCTGGCGCTGCTGATCTGGCTGGGAAAAAAGCTGATGGCGCGCATCTTCGATGCCGCGGCGAAGGTCCGCTCGAACGAGTTGCTGGTACTGACCACGCTGTGGATCGTAGTCGGCCTGTCTTTTCTCACCGCCCAAAGC
>CAIZKA010000186.1 GCA_903933395.1 uncultured beta proteobacterium
GCAGTAGATTTATTCATAAGCTTTCAAGTCAGCAGCGGATGCATCCAGACAAACATCACCTGCCCCTGCGACTCGGCCAGTTGTGCCAGGTCGGCAAGTTCGAACACCATCGCCTGCACGTCCGCCGTTTCCCACTGCTCCATTTCGTACTCTTCGGTGGCGGCCAGCTCTTCGGCAACGAGTTCGAGCGCTTCCTCGTCCAGCGTGGCGAGGCGTTCCATAGCTTCGTCGGCGATGCGCAGCACCACGGCGCCCTCGTCGGTGGCATACACCGGCTCGTAGGCGCCGATGGCCTCCTCGAATTCGTCGCCGGTCAGCAGGCAGTGCAGCGTGGCGATCTTGGCCGTATCGATGCCGCGCCGCTCGATGCCGCTCCATTCATCCACCGGGCGCAGGGATTCGCCGACGGCGGCGTATTCATCCTCCTCGGCGGCGACGATGTTGGTCAGTATTCCCAAGCAGCTCTCCTTTGTGCGATGCCCGCTGATCATAGCGGAAACGAGCGTGATAACCGCTGGCCAATCCGCTCAGCGCGCCCGCCGTCGGCTGCGCAAGACAGGCACGGGGTCCGGCGGCAAGCCCAGCGCCTGGCGCGACAGACGATCCGCATCGCGATTGCGATGGCGCGGAATCCACAAAAGTTGTACCTCGTCGAAACGCCGCAGCCGGTCCCGTGCCGCGGCCACCAGCAGGCACAGGCGGACGATCTGCGTACTGTCCGGCCCGCGCACATAGCGCAGCGCGACATCGCTGTCGCCGCGCAGCAGCAGCTTTCGCGTGCCGGCTGCCGCGGCCATGTCGAGCGCCGCGCACAGCGCGTGCAACTCGGCCTCGTTGTTGCAGCCGGTGCAGCTCAATAGAACGGACTTTTCCTCGCGCCGGCCGTCGGGCGCAACCAGCAACACGCCAATGCCGATTTTGCCCGGATTGGGCAAGGCGGAGCCGTCGAACCAGGCCTGCCAGAGATCCTCGACGACCGTCGCCCTAGTAGTTGGTCATGCAGAAACAGATGGATGGATTCGTCCCCGGATCAAGTCCGGGGCAGGCTATTCCGGCGAAAGCCGGAATCCGGTCGGCGGCCGTTACTGGATCCCGGGTCAAGCCCGGGATGACTGTTGGAATGACGTCCATCGGTTTCAACTTGCCCCTGTGCTAAAACAAACTGGCAACGACGAAACGGTCTCTCGCAGCCAGTTTTTCCAGACCCTTGACCACTTCCAGCGACGCGCCCCACTTCATGATGTGCGTCAGGAAAGTGGTCAAGGCCTGCGACAGGGCATAACCGGTTTCCTTCCATTCCTGACGGAATTCGTCGAAGGCGACCGTCTTGGCCGAAAGCTTGCCGCTTTTCATGGGTACCAGCGTGACGCTGTCGCCGCGATGGCGGATCACGATGGCGGTGGTGCGCTTGCCGTTGATGACGACCACATGAGTCTCCCTGACAGGCTGACCGGTCAAGACTACCGGCAGCGCATGCCGGATGAGACTTGGAAAAAAAGTCCTTTTCGGCGCCAGATTTCAGCCCTTGGCTTCCAGCGCCTCCCAGCGCAGCAGCGCGGCGTCGATCTCGGCATCGACGGCGGCCAACCTTTCCTGGGCCTGGCGCTGGGTCTCGGCCGGCTCCTGGTAGAAGGCCGGATCGGCCAGCCGGCCTTGCAGCACGCCCTGCTCGACTTCCAGCGCGGCGATGCGCGCAGGCAGTTGCTCGAGCTCGCGCTGTTCCTTGAAACCGAGTTTCTTGCGCTCTACAGGCTTAGGCTTCGCCGTATCGCCAGCGCCGACTCTTGAGGCCGGCTTCGCGTCGACCCCGCCCGTGGCATCGAAGCGCGCCGCGCCCCCCGCCGGACGCTGGCGCAGCCAGTCGCTGTAGCCGCCGACATATTCCTTCCACTGCCCACCGCCTTCGCTGGCGATGGTCTGCGTCACCACGTTGTCGAGGAAAGCGCGGTCGTGGCTGACCAGAAACACCGTGCCGGAATAGTCCTGCAAAAGCGCTTCGAGCAGCTCCAGGGTTTCAATGTCGAGGTCGTTGGTCGGCTCGTCGAGCACCAGCACATTGGCCGGCCGCGCGAACAGGCGCGCCAGCAAGAGCCGGTTGCGCTCGCCGCCGGAGAGCGACTTCACCGGCGATCGCGCACGCTGCGGGGCAAAGAGAAAATCCTCCAGGTAGCCGATCACGTGCTTCTTCGTACCACCGATCTCGACATAGTCCGAGCCGGGGCTGATGACTTCACAGAGCGGCGCCTCGGGGTCGAGCTGGGCGCGGAACTGGTCGAAATAGGCGACTTCGATCTTGCTGCCCAGCTGCACCTTGCCCGAGTCGGGCTGCAGCTCGCCGAGGATCAGGCGCAGCAGCGTGGTCTTGCCGGTACCGTTGGCGCCGATCAGGCCGACCTTGTCGCCGCGCTGGATGCGGCAGGAGAAATTCTTAACCACGGTCTTCTCGCCCGCAGTGGTCGCAAATCGCTTCGAGACATCCTCAAGCTCCGCCACCAGCTTGCCGGAGGCATCGCCGCGCACCACCTTGAACTCCACCTTGCCCAGTTGATCACGCCGCGCCGCGCGGGCCGCGCGCAGGTGTTCCAGGCGCTGGACGCGGCCGACGCTGCGCGTGCGCCGCGCCTCGACGCCCTTCCTGATCCAGACTTCCTCCTGCGCCAGCATCTTGTCGGCGCGGGCATTGGCCAGCGCCTCTTCGTTGAGCATGAATTCCTTGCGTTCCTGGTAGGCGGCAAAGCGCCCGGGAAAGCTCACCAGATTGCCGCGATCGAGTTCGACGATGCGTGTTGCCACGCCGTCGAGAAACACCCGGTCGTGGGTGATGACCATGATGGCCCCCGCATAACCGCGCAGCAGGTCCTCCAGCCAGAGGATGCCGTCGACGTCGAGGTGGTTGGTCGGCTCGTCCAGCAGCAGCAGTTGCGGCTCGGCCACCAACGCCCGCGCCAGGGCGACACGCTTCTTGCCGCCGCCGGAGAGTGCATCGACGTGCGCATCGCCGTCGAGTGCGAGACGTGAAATGGCCTGTTCGACACGCGAGTTCAGGCGCCAGCCGTCGTTGGCCTCGAGTTGCGTCTGCAACTCCTGCATGCGATCCATGTCCGCCGTGTCGCCGGCGCCGACTTTGTGGGTGACCTCGTGGTATTCGGCGAGCACGCGTGCGACGTCGCCCAGGCCGGCCGCGACGGCTTCGAACACCGTGTCGTGGGTGGCGAATTCGGGCTCCTGCGGCACATAGGCAATGGAGAGGCCGGGCTCGCGCCAGACTTCGCCGTCGTCGAGCGACCCGAGGCCGGCCAGCGCCTTCAGCAAACTGGACTTGCCGCTGCCATTGCGGCCGATGAGGCCGACGCGTTCGCCGGCGTCGATCTGCATGGCGGCGTGATCCAGCAGGGCAACGTGGCCGTAGGCGAGGCAGGCGCGATCGAGGGATATGACGGGCATGGAAACGGGGCCGGGAAAGGCCGGTGAGGGGGTGCGCGATTATAGGCGAGCGGTTAGAATTCGCGCCTTGCGCCCTTGTAGCTCAGTGGATAGAGCGACCGCCTCCTAAGCGGTAGGTCTCAGGTTCGATTCCTGACTTGGGCGCCAGAGCCATGGATGGCGTATTATTCACAACCAATACCCGTCGAAACCATGAAGGCGTCGACGCCGACAATGACGGCTGGCAGCCCGGATCTCCCGGTCCGGACAGGTTCAATTGGAGTGCCACGGTTCACTGCATGATGATTGCCGAAGTTTCGACCATCGAAGAAGAGCTCGCGCTGGCCCAGGCGGATTCCCGTGACATGAAGCGCACGGTGATCGCCCTGCGCACGGAACTCGAAGCGGCTCACGCTGAAATCCATGACGCGACGCTGCGCGCCACCCAGTCAAGCGCGGCTGAAATATCACAACTGAAAATCACCGTCGGCGCCCTGCGCGAAGAGCTTGAGCGCGCACGCGTCGAACGCGAAAAGGCGATCCAGCAGGAGCGCGTCGCCGCCAGCCAGGAATCGCAGATGCTCAAGGCCACGGCCGCGGCCTTGCGCGAGGAACTGGAACGTTCGCGCGTCGAACGGGACCGCGCGGTACAGCAGGAGCGCGTGGTCAATCACAACGAAATGCAGCAGCTGAAGGCCACCTCGGCAGCCCTGCGCGAGGAACTCGAGCTCGCACGCGCCGATACCGACAATGCCGTGCGCTCGGCGCTGGTCAGCGCACAAGGCGAAATCGCGCAACTGCGGCAGACCGTCAGCGGCTTGCGCGAAAGCCTGGAACTGGCCCAGATCGACAAAACCAACTCGGTCAATCGCGAGCGCACCCTGTTCGCCGATGAGGGAGCCCAGTTGCAGCAGACCATCCAGGCCCTGCGCGACCAGATCGAAGCCATGCGACGGACCTCGCCATGAACGCCGTGGACCCACCCATCGAACCCGCCGGCACGAAGAAAAAGGTGACCGAGCGCGACCAGGAAAGCCGCCGCCGGCTGCGCCATCTCGAACTGCTGCTCGAAGTGACGCGCCGCATGGCGAGCTATGGCACGCTCGACCAGGTGCTGCAGGCGCTGGTGGAAATGACCACCACCGAACTGAACGCGGAACGCGGCTCGCTGTTCCTCAACGACCCGGACACCAACGAACTGTATTCCCGCGTCGCGCAGGGCAACATCCAGCGCGAGATACGCATCCTCAATACCAGCGGCGTCGCCGGCTACGTCTATACCGCCGGCGAAGCGCTGATCATCCACGATGCCTACGCCGACGACCGCTTCAACCGGTCGATCGACGAGCAGACCGGGTTCACCACGCGCAACATCCTTTGCGTGCCGATCAGGACGGTGAAGGGCGAGGTCATCGGCGTCGCGCAGACGCTGAACAAGCGCAACGGAAAATTCACCAAGCAGGACCTGAGTCTGCTCGAAGCCATGACCAGCCAGGGCACGCTGGCCCTGCAAAGCGCGCAGTTCATCGAGCGCATGCAGGCCATCCGCCGCCAGGAAATGGAGTTCATCGACGTCGTCTCGGAAGTCACCGCCGACATCAAGCTGGGCTCATTGCTGCAGAAGGTCATGGGCGAAGCGACGCGCCTCCTGAATGCCGAGCGCTCGACCTTGTTCCTCAACGAGGAAAAGACCAACGAGCTGTGGTCGGAGGTCGGCCAGGGACTGGAGTCCGTCCAGATCCGCCTGCCCAACCACCTGGGCATTGCCGGCGCCGTATTCACGTCGGGCAAGGCGATCAACATTCCCTACGCCTACGCCGACCTGCGTTTCAATCCGGCCTTCGACAAGAAGACCGGCTACTTCACCCGCTCCATCCTCTGCGTGCCGATCACCAACAAGCACGGCAAGGTGATCGGCGTCACGCAGGTGCTGAACAAGCGCGGCGGCCCCTTCACCGGCGAGGACGAGTCGCGCCTGCGCGCCTTCACGGCGCAGATTTCCATCGCCCTGGAAAACGCCAAGCTGTTCGCCGACGTGCAGAACATGAAGAACTACAACGAGGCGATGCTGGAGTCGATGTCGAACGCCGTGATCACGCTCGACGAGTCGGAAAAGATCGCCACCTGCAACGCCGCCGGTCTGCGCATCCTGCGCGTGACCCCGCAGCAGATCCTGCACAAGCCGGCAACCGAATTCTTCGCCGGCAGCAACGCCTGGGTTCAGGAAAAGCTCAAGCGCGTCGGCGAAACGCAGACCACCGAGTTGGCAATGGAGGCCGAACTGATCGTCGGCGAAGAAAAGCTCTCGGTCAACCTGACCGCCCTGCCCCTGTTGTCGGCGGAGAAAAAACGCCTTGGCTCGATGCTGATGCTGGAGGACATCTCCAACGAGAAGCGCATGCGGTCGACCATGTCGCGACTGATGGACCCGGGCATCGCCGACCAGATGCTGGCCGGCGGCGTCGACGCGCTGGGCGGCAAGAACGTCGTGGCAACAGTGCTGTTTTCCGACATACGCGGCTTCACCACGATCACCGAACAACTCGGCGCCCAGGGCACGGTAGCCCTGCTCAACGAATACTTCACGCTGATGGTCGATTGCATCCAGCGCGAGGAGGGCATGCTGGACAAGTTCATCGGCGACGCGATCATGGCCGCCTTCGGCATCCCGGTCGGCCACGACGACGACGCCGACCGCTCGGTGCGCACGTCAATCGCGATGATTCGCGAGTTGTGGAACTGGAACAAGCAGCGCGTCAATGAGGGCAAGCTACCCGTCGACATCGGCATCGGCCTGAATACCGACAACGTCGTGTCCGGCACCATCGGTTCGAAGAAACGCATGGACTACACCATCATCGGCGACGGGGTTAACCTCGCCGCGCGCCTGGAGTCGGCCTGCAAGCAGTACGGCGCCCACATCCTGATCAGCGAGTTCACCTACAAGGCCCTCAAGGCGACCTACTACAGTCGCGAACTCGACCTGGTGGTGGTCAAGGGCAAGACCAAGCCGGTCGCCATCTATGAAGTTCTCGACTACCACACTGAAGAAAGTTACCCGCAGATGATCGACGCC
>CAIZKA010000187.1 GCA_903933395.1 uncultured beta proteobacterium
AGTCAGGCGGACCGGCGCGGCGGGAATCTTCGGGGAGTTCATTGTCTTTATAACCCTGTCATTTAGTTACGGCCACTGCGCTTAACGTCGATAAGGCCGACGTTAGCCTCCACTGAAACTTCGTTTTCGAGGAGACGGCAAACAGCGGCGCATTCCTGCGCCGGGGAGAACAAGGATACCTGCTCCGCGCAACGTCGGGCCAGAGTCGCGTAATAGCCGGGATCGTTCGCCGCGCGCGAAATCAGTGCCGCCAGCCCGCCGGCATCGCCCGCCGCAAACCAGCCGGGGTAATCCGCGCCGAGCATGCCGCGGTTTCCGGCAATGTCGCTGCCCAGGACGGGGACGCCGCTGGTCACGGCCTCGATCAGCACGTTGGCGCCGCCTTCCATGAGCGAGGGCAGCAGCAGCAGGTGACAGCGCTTGAGGCGTTGGCGGGTTGCGGCCTGCGACAGGGCGCCGAGCCAATGGTAGCGGCTGTCGCCGGCGCCCAGGGCCGCCACTTCGGCGGCCAATGCCGGATCAAGCGCGCCGCCGACATGGAACAGCCGGACCGGCAAGCCTGCCGGCACCAGCCGCAGGGCACGCAGCGCCGTCAGCGGATCTTTTTCGGGACGCATGTGACCGACCAGCGCCAGGTCGAAATGGAGCCGGCTGCGCCGCCCCGGCAGCAAGCTGCGCGCCGACTGGTAGATCACCTCCGTCTTGGATGCATATTGAGGGGGCAAGGCCTGCACGCCTTCCGCCTGCAGCACCACGAGCCGGCTGGCCAGCGCCAGCGATCGCTGTGCAGCGGCGTCCGTGGCGATGTCTCTGTAGAGATCGGTGCCGGTCAACACCACGACCAGCGGACGATCCGGATGGCGCTCGGCAAAGGCCGCGATCGACGGCGCCGAGCGGCGGGCATGCAAAGCAATCAGAAAGTCGGCGCCGGCGCCACGCCACTCCGGCGCTATCTCCACCCGCGCCCTTGGGGCCAGGCAATGCGCCCAGCGCCGTGCCGTATGCCAGTTGCCGTTGTTGGCACTGGCCAGCGCCGGGCTGATAATGGCGACGGAGGGGGGAGACTTGATGGACACGCCGGACCTCAGAACTGCCGACAAGAAACTTCTTGCCGATGCCTTGCGGGATGCGCGCAATTATACGATCAGCCTGCTCGACGACTGGGCGGCCTGGCCCGCCGACGCGCCACCTGACCCGCGAAGCGTGCCCTGCATGGACATCATCAATCCGCCGCTGTGGGAATTGGGCCACGTCGCCTGGTTCGCTGAGCACTGGTGCCGGCGCTACCGGGGCGAAGCGACCGCCCCGCTGCCCTCCGTCCTCACCGACGCCGACCGCTGGTACGACTCGCGCCACGTGCCGCATGACAGCCGCTGGCTGCTCGATCTGCCCGGCTGGGATGCCACGCGACACTATCTGCAGGACACGCTCGCCGCGGCGCTGGAGGCCTTGCACAGGCTCCCCGACACCGATGCCGCCCTCTACTTTCACCGCCTCGCCCTGTTTCACGAGGACATGCACGACGAAGCCTTCCGCTACACGCGGCAGACCCTGGGCTGGCCGGCACGCGATGGACTGACCGACCTGCCTGCGAACTCGGACATCAGGATCGATGGCGGCGAATTTCTCATGGGCAGTCCGCCGGCGGGCAAGGGCTTCGTCTTCGACAACGAAAAGTGGGCGCATCCGCAACACGTCTCAAATTTCCCGATTTCAGCCACGCCGACAAGGAATTCGGACTACCTCGCCTTCGTCGAGGCGGACGGCTACCGGCAGCCGCAATGGTGGTCGCCAGGCGGCCAGGCATGGCTCGCGGCCGGCGGACAGACCATGCCGCGCTACTGGCGCAGGTATGAGGGCCGCTGGCAGCAGCGGCGCTTCGCGCAGTGGGTCGATCTGGCGCCCGACCAGGCGGTAATCCACCTCACGGCGCATGAAGCCGAAGCGTGGTGCCGCTGGACCGGCCGCCGCCTGCCGGAGGAAACGGAATGGGAATATGCCGCCCGCCACGCCGGCGGCTTCGACTGGGGAACCCAGGTCTGGGAATGGACCGCGAGCCCGTTCGTGCCCTACCCCGGCTTCAGCCCCGACCCCTATGCCGAATATGCCGCGCCGTTTTTCCACACCCATCGCAGCGTGCGCGGCGGTTCCTTCGCCACCCGGCCGCGCATGCGCAACCCGCGCTACCGCAACTACTACGAGCCGCAGCGCGACGACATTCTTGTCGGTTTCCGCAGCTGTCCGCTGGCGTGAAGCTCATCTGCATTGCAGGATGAACAAGGGCAGGAACCGGCGGTCAAAAGTCAGCATAGATAAACTAACGCGAACCGGGGGAAAACACCTGGCGCCGGTTCATTTGCGTGCCGGCAGATTGACCAGCACGATACCGCCGACGACCATCGCCGCGGCGGCGAAAAAGTGCACGCTGGGCCGGTCGTTCATCAGCAGCATGCCGAACCAGACCCCGAACAGCGGCGTGAGGAAGGAGAACACCAGCAGGCGCCCCGCCAGGTAGCGTGTCAGCAGCCAGAACCACGCCAGGTAGCTGATGAAGGCAACGACCACGATCTGGTAGGCCATGGCCCATAGAGTCGGCGCTGACAATACGGCAATGCCACGCTCGCCGACCACCCAGGAGAGCGGAAACATGAGCGCCGCCGACACCACCAACTGATACAGCAGCACCTTGGTCGCCGTTACCTTTGCCAGCGCCGTGGCGCGGATCAGGACCGTCGTCGCCGCCCAGAACAGGGCCGCCAGTACGCCAAAGGCATCGCCCAGCAGACTGCCGCCCGCGGCCTTGTCGACGAAGGCGAGTATCAGCCCGGCAAAAGCCAGCAGCACGCCGGCCGCCTGCCGCCAGCCCATGCGTTCGCCGGGCACGAAAAAATGCAGGCCGAGCACGGTAAAGCAGGGCGCCGTATAGAGGAACACCACCATGCGCGACACCGTGGTGTGATCGACGCCGACGAAAATGAAAACGAATTCGAGCCCGAAGAGGAGACCCGCCAGCAGACCCGGGCGCAGCGACTGATCCCTGGCAAACAATGCGATGCCGCGCCAGCGCGCCCAGACATAGACCAGCACGGCACCGAATCCGGAACGCAGGCCGGCCTGCAGGATCGGACTGATCTCGGCGGTGGCGAACTTCATCGCGACCTGCTGCAAACCCCAGATGGCGCACAGCAGCACCATCAGGCCGAAGGCCGCCGGACCGGGGGCGATGCGGCTATTCATTCAGCAGAGGAGATCAGCAGCGGCAGGCTCGCGCCGCCGCGCCTCACAGCAAAAATCGCCCCAGCCACCAGGCGACGGCCGCGATCAGCGCACTGGCCGGGATGGTCAGCACCCAGGCCCAGACGATGCTGCCGGCCACGCCCCAGCGCACATTGCTCGGCCCTTTGGAGGTCCCGACGCCGACGATGGCGCCGGTGATGGTGTGCGTGGTGGACACGGGGATACCCAGCATGGTCGCCCCGAACAAGGTGATGGCACCGCCGGTCTCGGCGCAGAAGCCACCCACCGGGCGCAGCTTGGTAATGCGTTGGCCCATGGTTTTGACGATGCGCCAGCCGCCGAACATCGTGCCCAGGCCCATTGCCGTGTAGCAGGAAATCACCACCCACATCGGCACCGAGTCGCCGGTCTTCATGATGCCGGCGGCGAGCAGCAACATCCAGATGATGCCGATGGTCTTCTGCGCATCGTTGCCGCCGTGGCCGAGGCTGTAGGCCGCTGCCGAAACCAGTTGCAGGCGGCGGAAGGTCTTGTCCACCTTGCGCGGCGTACTTCGGTTGCAGATCCAGGACACCACCACCATCAGCGTGCCGCCGAGGAGGAAGCCGAGCAGCGGTGCGATCAGGATGAAGGCGACCACCTTGCCGATGCCTGCCCAGACCAGGGAACCGGTGCCGGCCTTGGCCATCGCCGCACCGGCCAGGCCGCCGATCAGCGCGTGGGACGAACTCGAAGGAATACCGTAGTACCAGGTAATGATGTTCCACGCGATGGCGCCGATCAGGGCGCCGAACACCACGTAATGATCGACGATGGCCGGATCGATGGTGCCCTTGCCGATGGTGCTGGCCACCTTGAGCTGGAAAATCGCAATGGCCACCACGTTGAAGAATGCCGCCCAGGCCACCGCGTGCTGCGGTTTCAGGACGCCGGTGGACACAATGGTGGCGATGGAATTTGCCGCATCGTGGAAGCCGTTCATGAAATCGAAGGCGAGTGCCAGCAGCACCAGCACCACGATCACCGTCAGACTCATTTCGACCGCTTGCATGACGGTCGCTCAGGAGTTCTCGAGGATGATGCCCTCGACGATGTTCGCCACGTCCTCGCAACGATCGGTTACCGACTCGAGCAGCTCGTAGATGCCCTTCATCTTGATCAACTGGCGCACGTCCGCCTCTTCGCGGAACAGCTTGGTAATGCCGGTGCGCATGGCGCGGTCGGCATCGGACTCCAGTTGATCTATCTCGCGACAGAGCTTGAGCATGGCCGGCGCGTTGTCCATCTTGTGCAGCAGGATGACGGTGGATCTCACCCGCTCGCAACTGGAGGCAACAATGTCCGAGAGCTGTCTGGCTTCGGGCGTCAGCTGGCGAATGTCGTAGAGATACATTGCCTCGGCGAAATCCTGGATCAGGTCGAGGATGTCGTCCATGCGCATGATCAGCTGATGGATCTCGTCGCGATCGAGCGGCGTATTGAAGGACGTATGTAGTAGCGCAATCGTCTCGTGGGTGAGCTTGTCGGCCGTGGTCTCGATCTCGTCGATGGCCTGCACGTGCTGCGCCAGGACTTCCGGCCCCTTGCCCAGGTCATCGACCAAAGCCACCAGTTGTCGGCCGCCCTTGACGATCAGGTCGGCGTGGGCATTGAACAAATCGAAGAACTTGGCCTCTTTGGGCATCAACCTGGAAAACATCGGGCACCACCGCTGGCAAAAAAACACGAGGAGTTTATCAGCTTACGGCGACAAAACCGGCTTGCGGCCAACTGTTAGAATTCACCCTCACTGTCTCTGCCGATCCATTTTTTCGGCCTCTTCCGCCATGAAACGCACCCGCCTTCCGCGCCGCCCCCGCCAGACGCCGGACTCCGAACTTCTTACCCGCCTGGCAACGCGGCTCAGCCAGTCATCCAACCGGGTCGAGGATGCCTGGTGGGAAACCCGTCTTGCTGCGCACATAGACCACCTGCTGGCCGACAATGGCGAAGAAACCCTGATCGCCGTGCTGGACCATTTGTACAACGGCGGTTCGCGCGCCTATGACGAACTGGCCGACATGATCGAATCCTGCGCCGAAACACGGCGCGCGGAGGGAAGCAGCGGTCTCGATGTCGTCATGATTGCCGTGCCGCTCCTGGCCTGGTCGCGCTTCCAGATTCCGTCGGGCAGCATTCCGGCAGCGCAAATGGAGGCGGTGCGGGTCCATCTGCAGGCCCATGTGCTCGCCGCCGATGCCAAGCTTGGGCTTTGCGACATCCTCTACAGCCCCGACCAGTTGCCGCAGAACTACGTCGATACGGCGCAACTGGCGGAAAAGCTGGCCAAGGCCGCTGTCCACGGCCGCAATTTGAAAGTCGATCCCGCGCAACTCGCCGAAACCATGAGTTTCCTCTCCGATACCCGCTACCTGCTGGGAGCCGTCGCCGCGCCGCGCGGCGCCGCGCTGTTCCGCTGGCAGGAAGACGACGGCGACCCGGCGGAATCCTTCCGCCAATGGGCGCAACAGGGAGGCGACGCGCTGCGTCCGCTGCTGCCCGCCTGTGCCCTCGAATTCATTCCGGTGCTGGCCTACCACGCCGCCGTGCGCGACGCCGACCGAGCCTCGCGCCCCTGGTCGCTGCGGGCGGCCGTGGCCTTCCTGCAGACCGTCCTGAACCAGCCGGCGTCCGAATTGCGCGCCGTGGTGGCGCCTTTCCATGACCGCCAACTCGAGGAATTCCGCATCGGCTTCACCCAGCGCGGCAGCAGTGACGTGGTGCATGGCGTGGTCTGGCCCCTGCTGGAACACGAGGATGAAAACAACGAAGCCCCGGCGCAGATCGAAGCCACCCTGCGCGAAGCCGGCGTCGCCAGCGTGCTGATGCTCGACCAGCGCTTTCCGCTGGAGTTCTGCGACGACTGCGGCGCGCCGCTGTATCCGAACCCCGAAGGCGAACCGGTGCACGCCGAACTGCCCGAGGAACAGGCCGAGTCGGCTCCGCGCCATTTGCATTAAGGAAGCGCCGATCAAGCGTCAAATCGTCATTCCGGCGAACGCCGGAATCCAGAGGAATCAAGGCGCTGGACACCGGCTTTCGTCGGTGTGACGGCTTATCGAGAACTTCCTTTATTAGCCGGCACTGACGGCACGGCGATATTCAGAAGCGGTAAGGCCCC
>CAIZKA010000188.1 GCA_903933395.1 uncultured beta proteobacterium
GCCGGCTCGCGCATCTGGCCGAGGAAGATGATGCCGTAGAACTTGACCATGGCGAAACCGGCCAACGCGGCAACCAGCACCACCAGCGCCGCCGCCACCGGCACCACCATGTTGAGCCAGGGGTGCGGCAGGCCGGGCGAGAAGAGGAAGCTTTGCAGCAGCAGCCACTCGGAGACGAAGCCCGATAGCGGCGGCAGGCCCGCGCTGGCGATCACCCCGGTCAACGCCAGCCAGGCCACCCAGGGCATGCGGTGGATCAGGCCGCCGAGCTTGCCGAGGTTGCGCTCCCTGGTCGCGTGCAACACCGACCCGGTGCATAGGAAGAGCAGGCTCTTGAACCCGGCATGGGCGAGGCAGTGGTAGAGCACCGCGGTCATGGCCAGTGCCGCCAGCGCTTCCATCCGATAGGCATGGAAGATCAGGGTCAGGCCGATGCCGACGGCGATGAGGCCGATGTTCTCGATCGAGGAATAGGCCAGCAGACGCTTCATGTCGTTTTGCACAGCGCTGTAGAGCACACCGAAGAGTGCGGTGACGAGGCCCACGGCCAGTGCCACCACGCCCCACCACCAGATGGTCGTGTGCACCAGGTCGAAGCTCACGCGCAGCAGGCCGTAGATGGCCGTCTTCAGCATCACCCCGCTCATCATCGCCGACACCGGCGAGGGCGCCGCCGGGTGCGCCTCCGGCAGCCAGACATGCAGCGGCACCAGGCCGGCCTTGGCACCGAAACCGGCCAGCGCGAGAAGGAAGGCGGCGGAGGCCCAGAACGGCGACAGTTCCTGCCCACGCATGCCGGCAAAGCTGTAGTCGCCGCCTCCACCACCAATCCCTCCGGTCATCACGCCGAAACAGAGCAGGATGGCGATGGCGCCGATGTGCGCGATCAGCAGGTAGAGGTAGCCGGCGCGGCGGATTTCCTCGTGCTGATGGTTGGTGGTGACGAGGAAGAAGGACGACAGCGCCATGCACTCCCAGGCCACCATGAAGGCATAGGCATCGTCGGCCAGCAATACCATGAGCATGCTGGCGAGGAAGAGGTGGTACTCGAGGCAGAGCACGCCGGGCGCGGTGCCTTCGCCCTGCCTGAAATAGCCGGCGGAGTAAATTGAAATGCCCGCTGCGGCGAAGCCGAGCAGCAGCGCGAAGACCGCGGAAAGATTGTCCAGGCGCAGGTGGAAGGGCAGGTCGGGCAGGCCGATCGCCAGCACGGTGGTTTGCGCCGGGCCGCCCAGCGCATCCAGTGCCACCGCGCCGACCCCGATGCCGACAAGCGCGCCGAGCGGAAACAGCAGCTTGCTGATGAATCGCGTGTTGCGCGGCGCCGCCAGTCCGAGCAGGCCGATGGCGAGCCAGACGCAAGCGGCAATCAGCAGGAGGTCGATGGACAGGAGGCTGGTCATGGCAACGGCGGGACGGGCAGCGATTCTAGCAGCCGGCCCTGCAGTCCAAGCCGCCGTGCCGCCAGCGCCAACTCCTGCGACCGGCATCGCGACGCACGGAAGTCGGCACCGGGCAGGGCAGAATCTCAGCCAAAGCGCTTCACCGGCAGCGGGCGCAAGGGACTGGCGACAGCTTCCTCGCCGCGCTCGGCGGCCCAGGCGTGGATCGCCTCAAGTGCCATTTCGGCGGTGGCGAAGATATGCTGCTGCGAAATGTAGTCGAACAGGCCGGTGGCGCGCATGACGTCGATCACCTGCTTCTTCAGCCCCGAGAAGACCACCGTGACACCATTGCCGCGCAGACGCTCGACCAGATGGTGCATGACCTCCTCGCCCGAGGCGTCGAGTTCGTTGATGCCGTTGCCGACCACCAGCAGGTAGGGCGCTTTCGGATTGGCCGCCACGGCATCGAGGATCGCGTCTTCGAAGAAGGAGACGTTGGCGAAATACAGGCGTCCGTCGAAGCGTACGGCCGTCACCACCTCCGAGGCCGGCAGATCATGTACCGCCGCATCGCGCAGGCTGCCGTCGGCATGGCGGCCGAGGATGGCCACGCGCGGCGTCATGGTGCGGTAGAGGTAAAGACCGATGGCCAGCCCCGCGCCGACGATGATGCCCTTGTCGAGGTGGGGCGCGAACAGCAGCGTGGCGACGAAGGTGGCCACGGCCGCAATGCCGTCATGACGGCTGGCCTTCCAGGCATGCTTCACCGCCTCGACATTCACCAGCCCGATCACCGCCATGATGATCACCGCGGCGAGCACCGCCTGCGGCAGGTGGTAGAGCAGCGGCGTCAGGAACAGCAGCGTCACCAGCACGAACAGGCCGGTAAACACCGACGACATGCCGGTCACCGCCCCGGCGTTGATATTCACCGCCGAACGCGAGAAGGAACCGGAAACCGGGAAGGCCTGGGTGGCGCAGCCGACGAGGTTGGCCAGGCCCTGGCCGATCAGTTCCTGGTTCGGATCGATCTTCTGCTTGGTCTTGGCCGCGATCGCCTTGGCGATGGAAATCGCTTCCATGAAACCGACCAGCGAAATCACGATGGCGGCCGAGAGCAGGCTGCCGAGCATGTCCCATGACACGGCCGGCATGCCGACCGAGGGCAGGCCTTGCGGCACCCTGCCGACGACCTCGCCACCGCCGATCAGCTTCATCTCGCCCTGGGCGGCACGGACAATGCGCCAGCGGTGTCCGTCCGCGACCTTGCCGGCCGGCACGCGGCCCTCGGCATATAGCTCGGCCGGCTGGCCGCCGGACCCCGCGACACGCTCGAAGACAAAACTGCGAATGGCCCGGTTGCGGCGGCGGTTCTCGTCCTCCCGGTCCTTCAATTGCAGGTGCAGCAGTTCCACTTCGTAGTTGATGGTCACGGCCTCATGGGACAGCTCTCCGCGCTCCTTGCGCAAAGCTTTCAGCTCGGCCGCCTTGGCGCCGACCTGATCGCTGATTTCCTTGATGCGCGCCTCGGTGCGGACAAACTCGGTGAGCAGGGCCCGGGCTTCGGGCTCCGCGACACCGTCGAGGGTCGTGGTGGCGGTCTGCTCGAAGCCGATCAGCCACGACGCCGCAGTCGTCACGGCCACGGCGATCAGCACGCCCGGCAGCTTCGGCGCCTTCCTGCGGATGAGCCACATGATGGCAATCGCCGTCGCGCCCATGGCCAGGGTCGGCAGGTGGGTCTCTCCCACCTGCTTGGCGACGCCCCAGATATCCTCGATGAAGTGTTCCGAACGCCCCATCGGCACGCCGATCAGCTTGTTGACCTGCGACAGGGCGATGATGATCGCCGCCGCATTGGTGAAGCCGACGATGACGGGATGGGACAGGAAGTTGAC
>CAIZKA010000189.1 GCA_903933395.1 uncultured beta proteobacterium
ATAACACATTATGTTTTCGATGCAAGTCAATGATTTGATGGACTGCACCCTCTCAATTCTAAGGGCCGGGAATGCGTCAGCGAAGTCGTGCGACTCTGCGCGGGTAAGGTTTGCTGGCCCGCAGAGGCTTGGGCAGTTCGCGCATGCCGGCAGATGCGGCAGCGCTCGTCGGGTAGTCGCCGTAGATTACTCCGAGGCGCGGCTTGCCGCTGAGTTCAGAATAATAGACATGGATCCTGCTCATTTCAGCTTTGTTGGGTGACAACCTGCGCAGCAGTGATTCGACTTCGGCATGCTGGCTGGCGTCCGCCGAGAATACCTGTATGAACCAGTGATCATCCGGCAATTGTTCCAGCCAGATTGTTCCGGCATCGAGTCGTTCGCGGGTTAGCGGTCCGACTTTCGGTTTGCCCGGCGGTATCGGCGGCACGCTGATCGCAGCATCCGATTTCGTTGCCGTTGCTGTCGCCGGTGGCGGCGCGCTTGGGCCGGCAGGCGGTGCGGCAAATGCGGCACCGGCGGCGACCGGTGGAGCAGTGGGCAATGGCGCCGCAGGTGACGGCGTACTGACCGCTGGCGTCGGGGTGTTCGCGGGTGGCGATGCGGCGGCTGATGCATTTGGCTGGGCTTCGGCGGCTGATGGCGTGGCCGGTGGCGGTGAAGAAGGTGCTTGTGGAGAGGTCGCTGGAGCACCGGTTGTGGCAGGAGCGGCAGCCGTTTCGCCGCCGCTTGCGGCTGCCGGCAAGGCGGGGCCTGCGCTTGTCTTGCCGGGCGGGATCGCGGCGGGGGAACCGGCCGGCATCGCCGGGACGCCGGTGTCGGTGTGCGATACCGCCAGCCATGCCATCGCCGCCACGATGCATATGACGAGCGCAGCGCCAAGCCAGAGCATCCAAGTCCTTTTTGCCGGCTTGCCGCCATAGGTGGCATCGCTGAACTCACAATCGCGGATCGCGGCGCGAATCTCTTTCGAGCCTATCTGGTGGCTGCCCGAGGAAAAGGCGGCCAGCAGAGCCTTGTCGGCCAGTATGTTGATGCGACGCGTAAGGCCGAGCGAACTCTGCTCGATCATTTTCAGCGTCGCCGGGGCGAACACGCTGGGGCCGCGATAGCCTGCGGCGCGCATGCGGAAATCGAGATAGTCGCTGATGTCCTCGCGCACCAGCGGCTCCAGGCCGAAGTTGTGGGTGATGCGCTCCTTCAACTGCCGCATGTCGGGGCGGGCGAGGATGTCGTTCAGCTCGGGCTGGCCGAACAGCACCAGTTGCAACAGTTTGCTGCGGTTGGACTCGAGGTTCGACAGCAGGCGGATTTCCTCGAGCGTCTCCACCGGCATGGCGTGGGCTTCGTCAATCAGCACGACCACCTGCCTGCCTTCGCCATAGGATTTGATCAGGTGGTCATGCAGGGCGCGCATGACCACCGAGGAGCGGGCGTTGTCGGGTATGTTCAGGCGCAGCTCGTCGCCGATGGCGTAGAGGATGTCGTCGCGCGAAAGGGACGGGTTGGCCAGGTAGATGATGATGACGTTGTCGGGCAGGCGCTCCATCAGTACTCGGCAGAGCATGGTCTTGCCGCTGCCGACTTCGCCGCTGACCTTGACAATGCCTTCGTCGTGGGTAATGGCGTAAATCAGGGCATCAAGTGTCGCGCCGCGATTGGCCCCGTCGAAGAAGAAATCGGTATGGGGCGTGATGCGGAAGGGCGGCTCGTTAAGTCCGAAGTGTTCCAGGTACATGGTGTCGGTCAGTATTCAATCCGGGCGCTCATTGCGGGGTGCCGCGCTTGTCTTTTGCCAGCGTGTCGATGCGATTGTAAAGCGTGGTGCGATTCACGCCCAGCAGCCTTGCTGCCTGGCTCATGTTGTCATGCGCAAGCCGCTGCGCGGCTTCTATGTAGGCTTCCTCCCAGAGTTGGAGCGTGGCGTCCAGGTTGAAGTCGCTGCGGCTCTGGATGTCGGCGAGGGCAATCGCCACAAGTTCGGCCCTGCTTGCCGAAGTCGGCGCTGGCAGGACGGCGGCTGCCGGCGGTTCATTGCCGAGATCCAGTTCGGCCTCGAGGTCATCGACGCCGACTTCCCTGCCGGCAAACTTGGTCGTCAGGCGGATGGCGATATTGCGCAGTTCGCGGACATTGCCCGGGAATCCATAGGCGAGCAGACGCGAGGTGGCCGTTGCGCTGAGCCTGAACGGCTGCAGATTGGCCTGTGCCGCATAGATGGCGCGGAAATGTTCCAGCAGCCGGATGCTGTCATCACCGAGTTCTCGCAGAGCAGGTATGGCGATGGTGAATACCGAAAGCCGGTGGTAGAGATCGGCGCGGAAGCGCCCTTCGCGAACCTCCTTCTTCAGGTCACGATTCGTCGCCGTGACGATGCGCGCAGTCGAATGCCGGGCCTGTGTTTCGCCGATGCGCTGGAATTCGCCGTTTTCAAGCACGCGCAGGAGTTTGGGTTGCAGATCGAGGGGAAGTTCGCCGATTTCATCGAGAAACAGGGTACCGTCCGAAGCGTCTTCGAAATAGCCTGCGCGTGGCCCGCTGGCGCCCGTAAATGCACCCTTGCTGTGGCCAAACAGCGTTGCTTCTACCAGGTTGGGCGAAATCGCAGCGCAATTCAGCGCCAGGTAGGGTTTCGTCGCCCGTTCCGACAGCCGGTGCAGGGCGGCAGCGGCAAGTTCCTTGCCGCTGCCCGACTCGCCTTCGATCAGTACCGGAAATGGAGACGGCGCGAATTGCCTGAGCTGGGCGCGCAATTTTTGCAGCGGGGCGCTTTCGCCAATCAGGCCGTCATCAATATCGGTCGATGTGTCTCTAAAAGACAACACCCGGTCGATGAGCTTGCGCAGAAATTCCGGATCAGCCGGTTTGGCGACGAATTCTGTCGCTCCGAGCGCTCGTGCGTGGCGCGCATTGAGTTCGTCGCTTTGGCCGGACAGCACCACGATGCGGGTCTCCGGGGCATGCGCCAGAATGTCCGCAATCAGCGCAAAGCCTTCATCGGGTCGATGCGGCGTGGGTGGCAGGCCGAGGTCGATCAGCGCCAGCGCCGGGACGCGCTTGCCATCGCGTAAAAGCCCAACCGCTTCAGTGCGTGTAGAGGCCGTGCTCACCTCGTAGTTGCGGCCGAGAAAAAAGCTCAGCGTGTCGGCGATCAACGGGTCATCGTCGACAATCAGCAGTTCGGTTTTGCCGGTGGGTGAGGTCAAAGACTTGGTGTGGACTGGGTAAGTTGATCTGATCGCAGCATATTAGCTGAAACCGGCGGCGGCCAATTCCGCTTGTGGAGGGCGTTTACCCCGCTCATCGCCGGCTGGGACCGGTTTATGTGGGCGCCTGTTCTGCTAGAATCGCCCGCTATGAATTTGGCCGGGATTCCCGGTGTGAATATGTCCCAGGAATCCCTCGTCGAAATCCGCGATCTGAACTTCACTTATGACAGCCGGCCGGTTCTCACCGGAATCAACATGACGATTCCGCGCGGCAAGGTTGTTGCGGTGATGGGGATTTCCGGTTGCGGCAAGACAACTACGCTGCGCCTGATCGGTGGCCAGCTGAAGCCGACCTCCGGCGAGGTTAGGGTCGGCGGGCAGGTGGTGCATGAGCTCGATTCTGATGGTTTGTATGCCCTGCGTCGCCGGATGGGAATGCTGTTCCAGTTCGGAGCCCTGTTTACCGACATGTCGGTCT
This sequence comes from uncultured beta proteobacterium, assembly GCA_903933395.1. GTDB lineage: Bacteria > Pseudomonadota > Gammaproteobacteria > Burkholderiales > Rhodocyclaceae > Sulfuritalea. The sequence goes on from CAIZKA010000189.1 coordinate 3,688, forward strand.
TTGACAATATCGCTTTTCAGATGCGCGAGCACACCGATCTGCCGGAAACCATGATTCGCGACCTGGTGCTGATGAAGTTGCACGCGGTGGGCTTGCGCGGTGCTCACGACCTGATGCCGGCCGAACTCTCCGGCGGCATGGCGCGCCGCGTGGCTCTGGCAAGGGCCATCGCTCTTGATCCGATGCTGATCATGTATGACGAGCCCTTCGCCGGCCTCGATCCGATTTCGCTGTCCATTGTCGGCGAGCTTATCCGCAAGCTGACCGATGCCCTGGGCGCCAGTTCCATCGTGGTGACCCATGACGTGCAGGAGTCGCTGAAAATCGTTGACTACGTTTACTTTGTCTCTGAAGGGAAAATTGTTGCTGAAGGCACGGCCGACGAGATGAAGCACTCGACGGTGCCCTATGTGCATCAATTCATCTGGGGAGAGGCCGATGGACCGGTGCCATTCCAGTATCCGGCCCGGCCCTACGGCGAAGAACTGATGGAAAGGGCCGCGCGACGTGGATAACGGATTGACAAGGGCACTGCAGGGGCTGGGCCGCCAGGTTAACTCGCGTATCTGGCGTCTGGGGTTTGCCAGCCGTTTCTTCCTGGCGATCATGCTGCATTCCGGCACGTCGCTGCGGCGTATCCATCTGACGATACGTGAAATCTACTTTACCGGGGTCCTGAGCCTGATCATCATTATGGTTTCCGGCCTGTTTGTCGGCATGGTGCTGGGTTTGCAGGGCTATGACACCCTGGCGCGCTACGGCTCGACGGAGGCACTTGGCGTCCTGGTGGCATTGTCGCTGGTGCGCGAGCTCGGGCCTGTGGTCTCGGCACTGCTGTTTGCCAGCCGCGCCGGTTCTGCGATTACGGCTGAAATCGGCATGATGAAGGCCACCGAACAGCTTTCCGCCATGGAAATGATGGCGGTTGATCCGATTGCCCGCGTGGTTGCCCCGCGTTTCTGGGGCGGCGTGATTGCGATGCCCCTGTTGGCGGCGCTGTTTTCCGCGATGGGTGTTTTTGGCGGTTATCTGATCGGCGTACAACTGATCGGGGTCGATGAAGGCTCGTTCTGGGCACAAATGCAGGCCTCGGTCGATTTTCGCCAGGACATCCTCAACGGCGTGATCAAGAGTTTTGTGTTCGGCATCATTGTCAGTTGGGTGGCCGTTTTCGAGGGCTATGATGCCGTGCCGACCGCCGAAGGGGTATCCGGGGCAACCACGCGTACCGTTGTAACATCGTCGCTAGCCATTCTGGCTGCCGACTTCATTCTCACCGCCTTCATGTTTACAGGGACATGACATGAGTCGTACTACACTTGACCTTTGGGTCGGATTTTTCGTTGCTGTCGGACTGGGTGCACTGTTGTTTTTAGCCCTCAAGGTAGGCAACCTGGCATCATCAAGCAGCGGGGAAACTTATCCCATCTACGCCAAATTTGATAATATCGGAGGCCTGAAGGTGCGCGGCGCGGTCAAAAGTGCCGGCGTTGTGGTCGGGCGCGTGACGGAGATTCGCTTCGATCCCGAGGCCTATCTGGGTGTGGTAACCATCCAGGTTGATGCCCGCTACAAGTTTCCGCGCGATACCTTCGCGACGATAAATACGTCGGGTTTGCTGGGCGAGCAGTACATAGGATTTGAAGTCGGTGGCGATATCGCCATGCTTAAAGCGGGTGATACGATCAAGAAAACGCAGTCGGCAGTAGTTCTGGAGAAGCTGATCAGCCAGTTCATGTTCAACAAGGCCGCCGAAGATGGCGGCAAGAAGTAGTCAACAACGGGTGTCTCAAATAATGAAGACCATCAAGCCTGCACGCATCAAATCCCTTATCCTGGCCGTAGCGGCTGCAGGCCTGCTGGCCGGATGCGCAAGTTCGGGAAATCTCAGGGATCCGATCGAGGGCTTCAATCGGGCCATGTTCGCCTTCAACGAAGGGCTGGATTCGATGATCGTCAAGCCGGTGGCTACCGGCTATGAGGCAGCGCTGCCATCACCCGTCAGAACCGGCGTCACCAATTTCTTCGGCAATATTGCTGATCTCCTGATCGGTGTGAATAACCTGCTGCAGGGCAAGGGCTCGGAGGCGTTCAGCGATCTGGGCCGGGTCGTTATCAATTCCACGATCGGAGTGCTCGGTACTTTCGACATAGCCTCGGATATCGGCCTGGAAAAGCACAACGAGGATTTTGGCCAGACTTTCGGTCGCTGGGGTGTCGGCAGCGGTGCCTATGTGGTGATTCCGGTTTTCGGGCCGCGTACCGCTCGTGACACGGTCGGACTCGTGCTTGATGTCGCAGCCGACCCGGTGACTCATGTCCAGCCAATTCCAGCCCGGAACGTTTCTCTCGTTGTGCGTGCGGTGAACGACCGGGCCAATCTCCTGCCGGCTGACAAGGTGGTCGAGGAAGCGGCGCTGGACAAGTATTCCTACATTCGTGACGCCTATCTTCAGCGTCGTCGCAACCTTATATACGACGGCAATGCGCCGCGCGAATCCGAGGCGGATGCTGATCAAGTGGAGCGTCCGGTAACCGCTGAAGCGGGGACCGCAGAGCCGCAAGCCAGCGCGACTTCCGTTGCGCCAGCAGCCCCGGTGCTGGTAGCCCGTACGGAAACGACGGAAGCGAAATAGCACCCTGCTTCGGGCGTGTTGCCCTCATTCCCCGTACTCCCAGGAAACTTCCAATGAAATTCGTGTTTGCATTTATCAGCGGCCTGCTGATTTCCGCGACGGCCCTGGCTCAGGAAGTCGCGCCCGATGTTATGGTCAAGTCGGTTACCAATGAGGTACTCGACATTGTTCGCAAGGACAAGGATATCCAGTCCGGCAACACCAAAAAGGCCATCGATCTGGTCGAGTCCAAGGTACTGCCGAACTTCAACTTCACGCGCATGACCCAACTGGCAATGGCTCGCGATTGGCGGCAGGCCAGCGCGGTGCAGCAGAAGACCCTGACCGAGGAGTTTCACACGCTGCTGGTGCGCACCTATGCCAAGGCCCTGACCGAGTACAAGAATCAGACCGTCGAGTACAAGCCCTTCTCGCTCAAGGCCGGAGAGACCGACGTCAGGGTTCGTACCGAAATCAAGCAGGCGGGAGCCGGCAAGAATATCGAACTGGATTACTGGCTTGAAAAGTCGGCTACCGGCTGGAAGGTTTACGACATCGAAGTCGGCGGCATCAGCATCGTCACCAACTACCGCGATTCCTTTGCGTCCGAGGTAAGGAACAACGGTATCGACGGCCTGATCAAGTTGCTGCAGACGAAGAACAAGTCAGGCGACACGGCTCCGGTAAAAAAATGAGCGCCCTTCGTCAGTTGTATTTGACTGCCGCGTAAGCAAGCTTCGCCTCATGATTCGCGTTACCGGTGATTGCGCCGAGGTGTCGGGCCCGATGACCCTGTCGGGCGCAACAGCACTGCTTGCCGAGGGTGAAGCGGCTATTGCAGCCAACGCTTCGGCATTCGATCTCGCCGCAGTCACCGAAATGGATTCTTCCTGCCTTGCCGTGGTTTTCGGCTGGACGCGGGCGGCAAATGCGGCGGGGAAAACGCTGCGTCTCCTGAACCTGCCGCAGAGTCTGTTGAGCCTCGCCGCCGTCTACGGCGTTGCAGATCTTCTCCCGCAGCACAAGCTCTGACCGCAACCTTCGGGTTGGCGCAATGTCCGCTGCGATCCGCATTCAGCAGGTCTCCAAGTACTTTGGCAGCACCCGGGCACTGGACCGGGTCGATCTTGAGGTCGAGCCGGGGGAATTCTTTGGTTTGCTTGGCCCCAATGGCGCAGGCAAGACAACCCTGATTTCAGCTCTGGCCGGATTGGTCCGCGCCGATGCCGGCAG
>CAIZKA010000190.1 GCA_903933395.1 uncultured beta proteobacterium
AGACCGTCCTCGACCAGATCCTTCAGCTTGCGTCCGCGCAGAGCCGCCTCCGCCTTGGCACGGCGGAACAGATCGTCGGAGAGGTCTATGGTAGTGCGCATAAACGCATTAAAGCATAAATATGCGCAACTTATCAAGACTGACGGGCACCCGGTAAAGAGTCAAGTTGAAATCGATGGACGCAATTTCAATCGTCATCCCGGGCTTGACCCGGGATCCAGTACCTGCCGCCGGCTGGATTCCGGCGTTCGCCGGAATAGCCTGCCCCGGACTCGATCCGGGGACGGATCCATCGATCTGATCCTGCCTGACTGACTACCAGCCGCAATACCGTTCACTTAAGAAAAGCTACGTTCGCCCTGAGCCTGTCGAAGGGCGCTGGTTGCGTGGCTGAAGGTTCGACAAGGCTCTCCTGAGCGAAGTCGAAGGGCTCGCCACGAACGGTTAAGTGGGCGGCAATGCCCCTAGCCGGGACCGGATACCGTACCGGCCAGGCGCCTCGTCCGGGGGCAGCCGGCTATCATCGGGCCATGGACCTCTCTCCGAACCTGCTCATGCTGGTCGTCGCCGTTTCCTTCGGCTCCGCCATCATTGGCGGCATGGGCGGTTTCGGCACGGGCATCATCCTCACCGCCACGCTGACGCCCATCCTCGGCATCAAGGCCGTGGTGCCGCTGCTGGCGCTGGCCGGCATCATCATCAACATGGGCCGCTTCTGGTTCTACCGCCGCGATGTTGATGCCCGCGCGGTGAAGCGGGTCCTGCCATCTGCATTGGTGTGCCTGCTAGGCGGCACGCTGGTCTATCGCCATCTCGACGCTGCGCCGCTGGCGATCGTGATCGGGCTCGTCGTGCTGGCGGCACTGCCGGCGCGGCGCTGGCTCCATGCGCACAACCTGCACCTCGGTGCGCGCGGGTTGACGCTGGGCGGCGGCGTTTTCGGCTTCCTCAACGGCATCGCCTCAGGCATGGGCGTGGTGCTGATCTCGCTGCTGCTCGGCGCCGGCCTGTCCGGCACGGCGGTGCTGGCGACCGATGCCCTGATCACGATTGCGGTCGACATCACCCGTTCCCTGATCTTCGGCAAGCTCGACCTGCTGGACAGCTCGGGCGTGGTGCTGGGCGGCGTGATCGGACTGGCCTCGCTGCCCGGCTCCTGGATCGCCTCGCGACTGGTCCAGCGCCTGGGCCACAAGATGCACATCGCCATCATCGAAATCCTCATCGCCATCGGCGGGCTCAGCATCCTGTATCACGGTATCCGCGCGATCTGAGAGTTATGTCTCCGGCAAAGCCGGAGACGGTATCCCTTGCGGACGGCGCCGGCGACACGGCGAATTTAATCCCGTGTGAACAGCGGCTTCGCTATGGCGGGCGCAGCGGGGTATAGTTTCCGGTTGCCCCAACCCCAATCCGGCACCATGGAATTCATCAAGATTCGCGGCGCGCGAACGCACAACCTGAAGAACATCAACCTCGACCTGCCGCGCAACCGGCTGACGGTGATCACGGGGCTGTCCGGTTCGGGCAAGTCCTCGCTGGCCTTCGACACGCTCTACGCCGAGGGCCAGCGCCGCTATGTCGAGTCGCTCTCGGCCTACGCCCGCCAGTTCCTGCAACTGATGGAAAAGCCCGACGTCGACCTGATCGAAGGGCTCTCTCCCGCGATTTCCATCGAGCAGAAGGCAACGAGCCACAACCCGCGCTCCACCGTCGGCACCGTCACCGAGATCCACGATTACCTGCGCCTGCTCTACGCCCGCGCCGGCACGCCGCACTGCCCCGACCACGACCTGCCGCTGGAAGCCAACAGCGTCTCGCAGATGGTCGATCACGTGCTGGCCCTGCCCGCCGACACCAAGCTGATGATCCTCGCCCCGGTCGTGGCCAACCGCAAGGGCGAGCAGTTGGATCTGTTCGCCGAACTGCGTGCGCAGGGCTTCGTCCGCTTGCGCGTGGATGGCACGGTGCATGACATCGACAGCCTGCCGAAGCTGGCCAAGACGCACAAGCACACCATCGACATCGTGGTCGACCGGCTCAAGGTGCGGCCCGACGTGCGCCAGCGCCTGGCCGAAAGTTTCGAGACCGCACTGATGCATGCCGAGGGCCGCGCGCTGGCAGTGGAAATGGACACCGGCAAGGAGTACCTGTTCTCCTCGAAGTTCGCCTGCCCGGTGTGCAACTACGCGCTGCAGGAACTCGAGCCGCGCCTGTTCTCCTTCAACAACCCGATGGGCGCCTGCCAGAAATGCGACGGCCTCGGCCAGATCCAGTTCTTTGATCCGGCCCGCGTGGTCGCCTATCCACACCTGAGCCTCGCCGCCGGTGCCATCAAGGGCTGGGACCGGCGCAACCAGTTCTATTTCCAGATGCTGGAGTCATTGGCCGCGCACTACCGCATCGACACCAACGTGCCCTTTGAGAAGCTGCCTGTGGCGACCGCGAACATCGTGCTCTATGGCTCGGGCAAGGACCAGATCAAGTTCAAATACCTCAACGAAAAGGGCACGCGCTTCGATCGCACCCACCCCTTCGAGGGCATTATTCCCAGCCTCGAACGCCGCTACCGCGAGACGGACTCGATGGCGGTGCGCGAGGAGTTGTCGAAGTACCTCAACAACAAGCCCTGCCCCGAATGCGGCGGCATGCGCCTGCGTCGCGAGGCGCGCCATGTCTTCGTCGGCGGCAAGACGATATCGGACATCAGCCGCCTTTCCCTGATCAATTGCCGCGACTTCTTCAATCTGCTGCAGCTGACCGGGCAAAAGGCTCAGGTCGGCGAGAAGATCCTCAAGGAAATCACCGCGCGTCTGTCCTTCCTGATCAACGTCGGACTCGACTACCTCTCGCTCGACCGCTCCGCCGAGACACTCTCCGGCGGCGAGGCGCAGCGCATCCGGCTGGCCTCGCAGATCGGCTCGGGTTTGACCGGTGTGATGTACGTGCTGGACGAACCCTCCATCGGCCTGCACCAGCGCGACAATGCGCGCCTGCTGGAAACCCTGTTCCACCTGCGCGACCTGGGCAACACCGTGATCGTGGTCGAACACGACCTCGAAGCCATCGAGTCCGCCGACTACGTGGTGGACATGGGGCCCGGCGCCGGCGAACACGGCGGCCGCGTGGTGGCCGAAGGCACGCCGGCGCAGGTGGCGGCCAACAGCGCATCGATGACCGGCGCTTTCCTCGCCGGCCGCCGCGAGATCGCGATCCCGGCACGCCGCACGCCGCCCAATGCGCTGCGCGAACTGACTATCCGCAATGCCAGCGGCAACAACCTGAAGCAGGTCGACCTCGCCATCCCTGTCGGCCTGCTGACCTGCATCACCGGCGTTTCCGGCTCGGGCAAGTCGACCCTGATCAACGACACGCTCTACGCCGCCGCGGCGCGCCACCTCTACGGTTCGGCCGTCGAACCGGCCGCGCACCGCGAGATCGAGGGCCTCGAATTCTTCGACAAGGTGATCAACGTCGACCAGTCGCCGATCGGCCGCACGCCGCGCTCCAACCCGGCCACCTACACCGGCCTCCTGACACCGATCCGCGAACTCTTCGCCGGCGTGCCGGCTTCGCGCGAGCGCGGCTACTCACCGGGGCGCTTCAGCTTCAACGTCAAGGGCGGGCGCTGCGAGGCCTGCCAGGGCGACGGCATGATCAAGGTCGAAATGCATTTCCTGCCCGACATCTTCGTCCCCTGCGACGTCTGCCACGGCAAGCGCTACAACCGCGAGACGCTGGAAGTCCGCTACAAGGGCAAGACCATCCACGAAGTGCTGCAGATGACCGTCGAGCAGGCGCGCGAATTCTTCGACCCGGTGCCGGTGGTGGCACGCAAGCTGCAGACGCTGGTGGATGTCGGCCTCTCCTACATCCAGCTCGGCCAGTCGGCAACGACGCTCTCGGGCGGCGAGGCGCAGCGCGTGAAACTCGCGCTGGAACTCTCCAAGCGCGACACCGGCCGCACCCTCTACATCCTCGACGAACCCACTACGGGCCTGCATTTCCAGGACATCGAAATGCTGCTCTCGGTGCTGCACCGGCTGCGCGACCACGGCAACACCGTGGTGGTGATCGAGCACAACCTCGACGTGATCAAGACCGCCGACTGGATCGTCGATCTCGGTCCCGAAGGCGGCGACGGCGGCGGGCGCATCATCGCCGCGGGAACGCCGGAAGACGTGGCGAAGATCAAGGGCAGCTACACGGGCCGCTACCTCTCGCGTTTCCTCGCCAAGCGCCCGCCGCCGGCCGCCGCGACGAAGCCAAAGCCGCCAAAAAGAAAGACCGCCTCATGAGCGGCCTGGAGAACTATTCCCGCGAAGCCGCACAGATCGAGCACGAGATCGAGACCAAGGGCGTGATCCTCGGCATCGACTGGAACAATGCCGTTCAGGTGCGCGAACTGGCGCGCCAGGCCTTTGACTGCAAGCTCGGCGCCGACCACTGTGAGCCGGAGGAGCCGGATGACCGGGCGCGCATAGAGCTCTTCGGCCTGGCGCAACTCATGCTGACGGTGATGAAGGAAAGTGCCAACGAGAATATCGATACCCATGGCGGCCCGGCCTGGAAGGCTTTCGCCCGGGCCTTGTGGGCCGAGCACGATCGGCGTGAGGCGAATCTTTGACCGGGCCTGTTCTGCCCGGCGCGGGATTCCTCATGAAAAGATCGTCCGGCATTTTCACGATCCTGATCGTGCTGTGCGCAACGGCGAACTCCGGAGGGAGGCCGACATCATGGTCGATCCGCATAGCCGCAACATGCCCGCCCGCCTGCCCGCCACGGGAACCACGGGCGAGGTCATTGCGATCCGCTATCAAACCTCCGGAAACACCTTTGCCGACAGTTTCCGGGTGACCGGAATCACCATCAAGGGCGACAGGTGCTCGATTGAAAGCAAGCACAACAACGCCGACGGCAGGGAACTGGTCGACATCATCTTTGCCCGACCCTGCAGCAAGCTCAAGTAAACGGCCTGGCCGGGCACGGGTAATGCCTGCCGCGACAAAATGAGCTAGTATGAAATTGTCGTCATTGGTCTTTGTGCCGGCAACACCCGCCGGACAAGGATCAGGACCTCGCGATGAGGAGAGAGAGCATGTTCACGATCACGCCCGCCGCCCGGACCGCCCTGAATTTCGCCGTGGTCATTGCGTTTGCAGTTCCGTTCGCGGCAAACGCAGCGGCGCCAGGCCATCCGGTAGCACCACCGCCGCCGGGATCCAATCCCTACCAACCCGCCGTCCAGAACGATGTGACAGGCGCCTATCAGTTCCGCACACGCGTTCTTGTCAGCCCGCCGAATTGCCAGAACTTTGCCGGGCAAGCCGATTCGGTGTTTTACAGCAGCACGACTGACGACAAGACCAAGGCGGAACAGTTGACGGCAATCAGCAAGGCAGCGGCGACAGCAGGTTGCCTCGCACCTTGAGTCAATTGCAACAGCCACGCCCTCCGGAGTCGGCGGAGCGGGGCGGAGGCGTGTTCAGGCGCTGATCAGTTTCAGGTCGAAAGCCCGCTCGACGAACCAGATCAGTGCGATCGTCAGCGTTGCCAGCGAGCCGCCGACAAATACAACGCGACGATAGAAGAGAGTCGCGCGCAGGGCATAGGCCACAGGCAGGAAAGCCGCGACGATCGCCAGTTGGCCGATCTCGACGCCGAGATTGAAGCCCAGCAGCGACATCACCAGCGTCTCCTGCGGCAGCCCCAGTTCCGCCAGCACGCTGGCAAAACCGAAACCGTGGATCAGGCCGAAGCCGAAGGCCACCATCCAGCGCCGGTGCTCGACCAGCGGCTTGAGGTTGTTGGCCGCGGCCAGCACCACCGATGCCGCAATCGCCGATTCCACCAGGCGCGAGGGCAACGAGATCAGGCCCAGGGCCGCCAGCGACAGCGTGATCGAATGCGCCACGGTGAAGGCGGTGACCACCCAGAGCACCTCGACCAGCGCCTGGTGGAAATCGGCAACGCCGCGCCAGCGCCTTGCCTCATGCACCAGCACCGCCGGCAGCAGCAGAGAAAGCAGGAACAGGATGTGGTCGAAGCCGATCCAGATATGCCATATACCTTCCACCAGATACTGGCCGAACTGTTCCAGGCGCGAGACCTCGCCGGCCGCGAACTTCTGCTGTGCGCGCTGCGGCGAGAGCACGGCCGTCTGCGTCGTGCCGTCGAGGCCGAGGCGCAAGAGGCCGCGATGCAAGGCATCGAGGTCGAACAGCAGGCGATAGTCGAGCTGCAGATCGCCGCCCCCGGCCGGACAGGAACCGGCCAGGCGCAGCACGGCATAGGCGCCGTCGGTGTGGCTATCGACCAGATGGTCGGCAACCTCCAGTTTGCAGTCCCCGCCACGCCGGACGGAAAGGCTGCCCAGTGCCCAGGCCGCGATATCGCCATGGCGCGCACTCAATTCGCCCCAGGTGATCTCGCCGTTGCCGTCGCGATCCAGACCCAGCGCGAAATCGATGTCGCGCAGGGCGATGTCCCACTGCCCCGACACTTCCCTGCCCTTGATGTCGAGCACCAGGTAACTGTCGCTGGCCTTGTGCGCCAGCACCGGCAGCGACAGCAGCAACAGGATGGAAAACAGCCAGCGACGCAGCTTCATCGCCGTACCGCCAGCGCCGACTCCTGGCCCAAACGGCGCAGACGCGCATCCTCGAAGCCGCTCTTGCCCAACCAGTCGCGCGCAGCCTGCGCAGCGGCGGGATCGCCGGCGGCGATGGCGGCTTCGAGCAGGATGCGGGCGTCGCGCGGCTCGCGCTGGACCTTGTAGTTCTCTGCCGCCAAGCGCAGGGCGTACCAAGCATCGCCGCGCAGCCGCAACTGGTAGCGCGCTTCCTCGGCCCGGTGCGTGGTGTCGCCGCGCTGCCTGGCCGCGGCGAAGCGGTCATCCAGCATCTTCGCCAGCCGCGCGGCCCCCGGCAGTTTCAAGGCCGCCTCGGCTTCGGCGAGGCGCAACAGCAGGCTGTCGGACGCTTCCCAGCCGGCCAGCTGTTTCAATACCTCGGCCGGCCGCCCGCTGTCGAGCAGGAAGTCGCCCCAGGCAGCGAGCAGGTAACCGTCTTCGACACCGGTGGCCAAGGCCTCGCGATAGTGCCTTTCCGCCTGTTCCGCCTGGCCACGCCAGGCGGCGACCTCGCCGAGGCGGGTCAGCAGCCAGAGCCGGCTGCCGGGGTCGGTGGTGTTCGCCAGTGCCTGCTGCAAGGTCCGGTTTCCAGTCTCGAGCTGGCCGCCATAGGCCTGTACCAGGCCGAGGCAGGCGCCAACGAGGGTGCTGCGCCCGAGGCGCCGCAGCGCATCGCACTCGCCCTGCGCCGCCGGATAATCCGCCTGAACCAGGTAGATCGCACCGCGCCAGGCATGGGCGGCGGCGAGACCGGGATCTTGCGCCAGGGCCGCGGCGAAGTCGCCCAGGGCGCCCTCGAAGTCGTGCCGGTACTGCCGCAGCAGGCCGCGGATCAGGCGCAAGGAAGCCGGCAGCGGGTCCGGAAAGCGAGCGACCACTGCCTCGGCATAGCCCACGTAGCGGGGATCTCCACGCGCCATGGCCAGATCGAAGTAGCGTTGGGCCAACTCGGCCGCCGGGGCGGGATTGCCGGCAGCGGACGTCATCGCGGCGCGCATTGCAGCCAGTTCACGCGAACTTGCATCGCCGGCGCGCGAGGGCAAACGCTCCAGCACTTCGGTGTCGTCGAGCGGCTTGCGCGGTGCACCATTCACGGTCGGCACCATGGCCGATAGCACCAGAACAAGCAGTACGGAGTTGATTCTCAGGGATTTTGTCAACTTGCCAGAGCCAAGGGCGTTGTATATAGTTCGGGCGCGCCAAAATTTGGTCGTCACGATTTCCAACAATTTTTTTAGGAGTCTACTGCATGAACAAGCTGCTGTCCGCCCTGATCGTCGCCGCTTTCGCTACCGTTTCCGTTGCTTCCTTCGCTGCCTCCCATGGCGGCGCCATGAAGGAT
>CAIZKA010000191.1 GCA_903933395.1 uncultured beta proteobacterium
CTGCCTGCTGAAGGAAGACGGTGGCGTCATCGACGACCTGATCGTGTATTTCTTCACACCGGAACACTTTCGCATCGTGGTCAACGCCGGCACGGCGGAAAAGGACATCGCCTGGATGCGCACGCAACTGGTCGGCTTCAAGGCCACGCTGACGCAGCGCCGCGAGGGCAAGGATGCTCTGGCCATGATCGCGGTGCAGGGGCCGAATGCCCGCGAGAAATTCTGGACCGCCTTCCCCGCCATGCGCGCCGCGAGCGAGCAGCTTGGCATTTTCCAAGCCGCCGAAGCAGACGGCTGGCTGATCGCCCGCACCGGCTACACCGGCGAAGACGGCTTCGAGATCGCGCTGCCGGCCGCCGACGCCGGACAGGTCTGGCAGAAGCTACTGGCCGCCGGCATCAAGCCCGCCGGCTTGGGCGCGCGCGACACACTGCGCCTCGAAGCCGGAATGAACCTCTACGGCCAGGACATGGACGAGAACATCTCGCCCTTTGAGGCCGGCCTCAAATGGACGGTCGACCTGAAGGACGCCACGCGCGACTTCATCGGAAAGTCGGCGTTGATGACACGGCGAGTTGATGTTCAGTTCGCCGGCCTGCTGCTGCTCGACCGCGGCGTGCTGCGCGCCCATCAGAAAGTCATCACGCCGCAAGGCGAGGGCGAAATCACCAGCGGCACGTTTTCGCCCAGCCTGAACCAGTCGATCGCGCTGGCTCGTCTGCCCGTGGGCGTGACCATCGGCAGCGAAGTCGAGGTCGAAATCCGCGACAAGCGCTTGAAGGCGCGCGTCATCAAACCCAGTTTTGTCCGAAATGGTAAAAATCTAATTTAGCCACAGAGGACACAGAGGGCACAGAGGAAAGATATCTGGGTCTTCTCTGTGTTCTCTGTGATCTCTGTGGCCAATGGTTTTTCTTGGAGATTTGAAATGAGCACACCAACCAACCTGAAATACGCCGCCTCCCACGAGTGGGCCCGCCTCGAAGCCGACGGCACCGTCACCATCGGCATCACCAACCACGCCCAGGAAGCGCTGGGCGACATCGTCTTCCTCGAACTGCCGGCCGTCGGCCGCGTGGTCAAGGCCGGCGAGGAATGCGCCGTGGTCGAGTCGGTGAAAGCCGCCTCCGACATCTACTCGCCGGTCTCCGGCGAAGTGGTGGACGCCAACCAGGCCGCCGTCGACGCGCCGGACTCGGTCAATGCCGACGCCTACGCCGCCTGGCTGTACCGCGTCAAGCCCGTCGACTCCGCCAAATGCGCGACGGAACTCGCCGCCCTGCTCGACGCCGCCGCCTATGCCGCCACGTTCTGATACATCGCCATGCACGCCGACAACCTGACCACCCCGCTGACCCAGCTCGAACACGGCGACGAATTCATCGGCCGCCACATCGGCCCCAATGAACACGTCATTGGCGGCATGCTCGCCGCCATCGGCACCGCATCGCTTTCCACGCTGATCGGCGAGACAGTCCCGGCGACCATCCGCCTGCAGCGCCCGCTCGACCTGCCGGCGCCGATGCCCGAACATGCGGCGCTGGCCGCACTGAAAGCCATCGCCGCGAAAAATGTGGTGAAGAAGTCGCTGATCGGCCAGGGCTACTATGGCACGCACACGCCGCCGGTGATCCTGCGCAACCTGTTCGAGAATCCCGGCTGGTACACCGCCTACACGCCCTACCAGGCCGAAATCGCGCAGGGCCGCCTCGAAGCCCTGCTCAACTACCAGCAGATGGTGATCGACCTCACCGGCCTGGAGATCGCCAACGCTTCGCTGCTCGACGA
>CAIZKA010000192.1 GCA_903933395.1 uncultured beta proteobacterium
CAACCACCTCGGCGATCTCGGCGCGCTGGGCAACGATGCCGCCTTCGCCTTCGGCCTGACCCAGTTCTTCCGCCTCAAGGAAGACTGGGTGCGCCTCAACGCCAGGCTGTTCGGCCACCGCTTCATGATGGATTGCATCGTGCCCGGCGGCGTGACCGTCGATGCCGACGCCGCGGCACTGGCGGAGATTGTCGAGCAGTGCGGCGCCATCGAGCGCGCGGTGAAGGAGTTGCGCGAACTCTACGACGAGCATCCCGGCCTGCAGGACCGCTTCGCCACGACCGGCATCATCGACAGCAACCTGGCGCGTGAACTTTCGCTGACCGGCATGGCGGCCCGCGCCACCGGCATCCTGCTCGACGGCCGCGCCCATCGCCAGGGCTACACGCCGCCGCCGCCCTACGCGGCTCTCGGCGTGCGGCCCGTCACTGATGAGCGCGGCGACGTCGCCGCCCGCGTCGCGGTGCGCTTCGGCGAAATTGCCGAGTCGCTGCGCCTGTTGCGCCTGCTGGCGGTCGGCATGGCCGCCGGCGAGACCCGGAGCGAAGTCGCGCCCGTGGCCGGTGCCGGCGGGCTCGGCGTGATCGAAGGCTGGCGCGGCGAGGTGCTGGTCGGCGTCCAGTTCGACGGCGAGGGCAAACTGGCCCGCGTCCACCCCCACGACCCGTCCTGGCAGGCCTGGCCGGCGCTGGAGCACGCGGTGATGAACGACATCGTTCCCGATTTCCCGCTGATCAACAAATCCTTCAATCTTTCCTACAGCGGAGTTGATCTGTGATTCCCCTGCTAAGACACATCTTCCGCACCGGCATCCTCACCGAGCCGCAGCAATTTCCCGAGGACGGTCCGCAGCGCGAGATCGACCGGCTGCACGACGAGATCCTGCAGATCCTCGGCCGCGCGCTGACCATACGCGAGGTCGATGCCGGGTCCTGCAATGCCTGCGAACTGGAAGTCCACGCCCTCAACAATCCCTATTACAACCTCGAAGGCCGCGGCATCAAGTTCGTCGCCAGCCCGCGCCATGCCGACATGCTGCTGGTCACCGGCCCGGTGACGAAGAACATGGAGAACGCGCTGCGCATCGCCTACGATTGCACGCCCGATCCCAAGCTGGTGGTGGCGGTGGGCGATTGCGGCTGCAGCGGCGGCGTCTTCGGCGAGAGCTATGCGAGCTGCGGCGCGATCAGCAACGTGGTCGGCGTCGATGTGCGCATCCCCGGCTGTCCGCCGACACCGCTGGCATTGATGCAGGGAATTCTGGCGGCGGTGCGCACGGCGAAGTAGGCAGGAATCGTTTCGCCTGCACCAAGCCGACGGGGCGCTCGAAAGTCGGCGCCGGAGTTACGCCGAATCAGGGCTGGATTCGCCTTGGAGATTGTCTGCGGGTATCATTTCACGAATGAGTCCAACCATTTTTCGCGAAGGCGGTTTCAGGTTCTACTTCTTTTCGCGAGAAGAGCCGAGAATGCATGTGCATGTTCAGGGGCAGAACGGCGAGGCGAAGTTCTGCGAAGTTTTGACTTGAGCCGGAGATCGAGGTAGCCCAACATACCGGCCTTTCCCGGCGAGAAATCAGTGAGGCCCTTCGCCTCGTCCAGGAGCATGAAAATGACATCAGCAGCGCTTGGCGCAAACATTTCCCCCGTTGAGGTAACCAACATTTCTCAGCATGGCTTCTGGATTCTGTTGAATGACGAGGAGCTCTTTCTTTCCTTTTCGGAATTTCCATGGTTTCGTGACGTCGCAGCCGGGAAGATTCTCCACATCGAACTGCCGTCGCCGAACCATCTCTACTGGCCTGAACTGGATGTCGACTTGGCTGTCGAGTCGATACGGCATCCCGAGCAGTTCCCCCTTGTCAGCCATGTCGATGCCTGACATCGGCTAAACGGTTCTACCACCGGATAATTCCGGCCCGGCCAAAAGTCGGCGCCGGCGCTGCGGCGACCGGGCAGGCCGCGGCAAGCTCAGAGGCTGTGAAGAAATCGTAGCGAGCGGGCCGCAGCGGGGTGCGGCCGGAGCGCTGCTACCGGAACGTATGTGGTTATACGTGAGGGCGAGGCGGGGTTTCGCAAAGCATGCTTTGCGCCGCCGCAGCCGGCCCGGTGTGCAAACCGGGCCGTGGAAGAGCACCGCCCAATCCCCGATCCGGCACGCGCAGTAGATTTATTCACAGCCTCTCAATCGAAGAGCTTGTGCTCGACGGCGTAGCGGATCAGGTCGGCGTTGTTGCCGGTGCCGAGCTTCTCCATCAGGTGCGTCTTGTGCGTGGTGACGGTTTTCGGGCTCAGGTGCAGCTGCTCGGCGATCTGGCTCAGCGGCACGCCCTGCGCGATCAGCTTGAAGATCTGCCGTTCCCGCTGGCTCAGGGTTTCATGCGCAAGGCTGCTCGGGCGCACCGATTCGAATGCCAGCGTTTCGGCCAGGGCCGGAGGGATGAAGCGTTCCCCGGCGGCCACCTGGCTTACGGCGGCGTGCAGCGTATCGGGTGAGGATTCCTTGGTGATGTAACCGGTGGCGCCGGCCTGCAGCGCGCGGCGCACCGTCGCCGGCTCGTCGTGCATGCTGAGGATCAGGATAGGCAAGGACGGATGACGCTGGCGCAACTGTTCGATCAATTGCGTGCCGCTGGTGCCGGGCATGGTCAGGTCGGAAATCAGCAGATCGGCTTCGACGGTTTGCGCCACATCCAGCACCTGTCCCGCATTCGCCGCCTCGGCGACGACCGCGATGCCGTCGAAGGATTCCAGCATCTGCTTGAGCCCGATGCGGAACAGCGTGTGGTCGTCGGCAATGATGATGCGGGTCATGGCGGGCTTTCCGGGGCGGGCAGGGCAGGCAAGGGCAGGTGGACCGTGATGCGCGTGCCTTCGCCGGCCGCACTGTCGATGTCGAGCGCGCCGTGCAGCGCGGCGACGCGCTCGCGCATGCCGACCAGGCCGAAGTGCTCGCCGGCAGCGACGGCGGCGGGATCGAAGCCGCAGCCGTCGTCGGCCACGCTCAGGATCAGCTGCCCGCCGTCGGCCCGCAGGGAGACATGCACGCTGCGCGCGCCGGCGTAGCGCAGCACATTGGTGAAGGCCTCCTGCACGATGCGAAACAGCGCCGTGGCGACGGCATCGGGCAGCGATTCCGCGACGGGGGCCAGCGCCACGGTGAATTGCAGCCCGGCGGGCTCGAGCACGCGCGCGGCCTGCCATTCGATGGCGGCGGGCAGGCCGAGGTTCAACGCCGGCGGGCGCAGTTCCGCCGCGATCGATTTCACGCTGCGGTAGGCCTCGCCGATGATGGTTTCGATCGCAGCCAGCGCGCTGTGCGTGGGCGGGTCGCCGGCAAGGCGGCCGTCCAGCCACTGCAGCTGCATGCGGGCGCTGGTCAGCAACTGCCCGAGTTCGTCGTGGAATTCGCGCGCCAGGCGGCGGTATTCCTGCTCCCTTTCATTTTCGCGGTAGGTCGCGAGCCGGCGCAACTCCTCGCGCGACGCTTCGAGCGACTGCTGCGCGTTCATCAGCGGCGTGACATCGACAATCACCCCCGCCAGCAGCGGCTCGCCGCCGGGACCGATGTCCACCGAGCCGCGCATCTGCAGCCAGCGCACCTCCGGCTCCCTGCCGCCGGCTGCCGGGGCCACGGTACGCCCCAGCCATTCCAGCCGGGTCGGTGAGTCCGCGCCGTTGTTCAGCCACTGCAGTCCGGCGCGATCTTCCGCGGCCACGGCGGCGAGCAGACGCATCGGGTCGGCGAGCAATTGCTGCGCCGTCACCGGCAGCAGGTTCCCGATGCCATCGCTGACCGCTTCGAAGCCATGGCCGGGCCGGAAGCTGAAGAGCGCGATCGGCAACTGGTTCGACAACTGTGCCAGCCGGTTTTGCGTGGCACGCAGTTCGGTTTCTGCAATGCGCCGGCGTTCGCGCAGGCGGCGCCGGTTAAGCCAGGACCAGACGGCGATCCCGACCATCGCCGCAAACACCAGCGCCAGCAACAGTCCCGTCGAAAGGGTCAGTTGTCGCGAGGTGCCGACTTGCGTCAGTTCGGTTGCAGCGTAGGCCAGGCCCATGGGCGGTGAGGTCGCAGCGAAAGATCGTCCGATTATAGACACCGCCGGAAAATGCAAGCCGGCACGCAAACAATTCCGCCGGACAAAAAGGGTATGTCCCCGTCCTTTTGGGCGGGGACGGTACCCCCCCGGCGGGAGATGCGCGGCGGTATCCACCCGGATGGTGCTGGCGAGGCGGCGGTGTCGAAATGAACGGGTTGTACTTGTAAAAAGTAAAGGCGTTGTTTAGAATTGACATCATGTTTTCGCGTCACATTGAGCCGTTTCTTTTCACCCTTCTGCGCCATTTTCCCTGCGTGGCGGTCACCGGCGTACGTCAGTGCGGAAAGACAACTCTGCTTGGCATGTTGCCGGGAGAGTGGCGGCGTTTCGACATGGAGAGCATTGCCGACCGGCAGCAGGTACTCGGCGACCCCGACCTTTTCCTGCGCCTGAATGAAAACTACGTGATCATCGACGAGGCACAACTGGCGCCGGCCCTGTTTCCCGCGTTGCGGGTTGCCGTGGACAGGAAACGCGGTGCCAAGGGGCGCTTCATCCTTTCCGGCTCGAGCGCACCCGATCTGGTGAAGGCTATCGCCGAGACACTGGCCGGCCGCATCGGCCTTGCCGAAATGGGGCCGCTGACGCTGGCCGAGGCCTGGCAACTGCAGCCATCCCCTCTTTTCCCCATGGTTGCAGAGCGCGCCTCACCCGGGCAATTGGTGGCGGCGGCGCAACCGCGCCTGCCGTTGTTGCAGGTACTCGACTACTGGTTTCATGGCGGCTATCCCGAACCATGGATATCCGGCGACGAGGAGTTTCGCCGCCTTTGGCATCGCAACTATCTCGACACCTACCTGTTGCGCGATGTGGGCGCACTGTTTCCCGGCGTAAATCGCGACCGCTTCCGCTCGCTAATCCAGATTCTCGGCAATGTGTCGGGCAGCATTCTCAACAATGCGGAAATTGCGCGCACTCTGGGCGTGTCCGAACCGACGGTGCGCGACTGGCTGGCGATAGCCGACGGGACTTATCTGTGGCGACATGTGCCGGCCTGGGATCGATCCCCGCACAAGCAGCTCGTGCGCCATCCCAAGGGCTACTTGCGTGACAGCGGTGTGCTTCACCGGCTGCTGCGGATCGCCGATGCCGAAGCGCTGGCAACACATCCGTTGCGAGGGCGTTCCTGGGAAGGCCTGGTGGTCGAGAACCTGCTGCGAGGCTTCGAAAGCGCCGGAATCCATATGCGGCCATTCCACTTTCGCACACGCGGCGGGGCCGAAATCGACTTGATCCTGGATGGCGAAAGCGGACCGCTGCCGGTTGAAATCAAATTGGGCAGTCAAACCGATGCCAGGTCGCTGCGCGCCTTGCGCGAGTTCGTGGCGGATCACGACTGCCCGTTGGGTCTGGTGATCAACAACGACGAAAAGGCGCGGCAGCTGGATGAACGGATTATCAGTGTGCCGGCAGCGAGCCTGTAGCCGGCACCTTCCATCACCGTACCGCTGGCGCCGACTTTTAAAAATGCCGTCCGCCATAGGGTTTCCCCTATGCCGAATCCGCTTTTGCTGATGGCGGACCCACGGCGGCAGGATGATGATGCACAATACGTAATGCCCATGCGGCACACCGTGGCTATCCGCAGACATAACGTGAGGAACTTCAAAATGAAAAAGATTGCCGGCCGTTACCAGCGTGGTTTTACGTTGATCGAACTGATGATTGTTGTCGTCATCATCGGGATTCTGGCTGCGATCGCCGTTCCCAACTACAACGCCTACGTTCGTCAGGCCAGGCTGGTGGAAGCCAGCAATGTGCTTACGGACTGGCGGGTCAAGCTGGAGCAGTTCTATCAGGACAATCGCGCCTACGGTACCGCCGGAACAACCTGTGGCGTCACCAACCCGAGTGCCAACATCATCCGCTATTTCACCTATGCCTGCGTCACGGCCGCGGACGCTGCGGGAACGGCGGCCCAGACTTACACCATTACTGCCACGGGCACGGACTCGGTGTTGGGATACGACTACACCATCAACTCCGCCAACCGGCGCGCCACCACCACATTCGCCGGCGCGGCGAGCACCAAGACCTGCTGGCTGATCAAGGGCGGCGAATGTTGATAACCGGCATGCGGCCGCGGTCGCAGGGATTCTCTCTGATTGAACTGGTGATCGTTCTGGCGATCATGGGGATTCTCATGGCGCTCGGCCTGCCCGCCTATAACGAGATCATCCGCAATTCGGCCATCCGCAGCGCGGCGGAAGGTACGCTTACCGGATTGCAGTTGGCCAAGGTCGAGGCGCTCAAGCGCAACCTGATGATCCGTTTTGCCGTGGTCGATAGTCTGGATGCGTTATGTGAATTGCATGCTGAGGGCCTTGCAGGCACCGCATACTGGATCGTCAGTCGAAACTCCGCGGTCAACGCCTGCGATGCGACCGCCGACCCCAGCATAAGCATTACGCCTACGGCCGCCACGGTCTTCGTGTTGATCAAGCCAAGCGTCAAGCTGGGCACCGGGGTGCTGGTGACCGCGAGTAATAATCTGTTCTGCTTCAACAGCCTGGGCATGCTTACCAACACCAATTGCGCCGGCGGCGCCACGGCAGCCGCCACCATCGATTTCAGCTCGGACGCCGGAACCTGCCGCGCCACCCTCGACGGTCCGGGGCTTGCATGTCTGCGGGTCGCGGTATCCGCCGGCGGCACGGCGAGGTTATGCGACCCGCTGGTAACCACCGCGGGCGATTCACGGAGGTGCCCATGAAGCGCCGGATTTCCCTGAGGTCGGCCATGCAGGGCATGGCCATGCTTGAAGCCCTGATCTCCGTCACGATCTTCTCCATTGCCCTGCTGGGTCTCGTCGGACTGCAGGCACAGTCGATCAAGAACAACTCGCAAGCGAAATTCCGTGCCGATGCGAGCTTCATTGCCAGCCAGATATTGGCCGATGTCAGCCTCGACAGGGCCAATATCGCCAATACGACCTTGATGGCCGCCAACGCGCTCATCTGGAACGCGAACGCGGCCCGGCAACTGCCGGGCGGCCGCACGGCAGTCACGGTAGCCGGGTCACAAATCACGATCGACGTCTTCTGGAGGCCGAATGCAGAGATGGCCGCCGCGACCGCCGCCACTTACGAGCATCGCCACACGCTGGTCGCCAACATCAACGCGGGGGATGTATGAAGACCGGCCAGTCATCCCGCGCAGTCACGGCAAGGCCGCATGGATTCGGCCTGATCGAGGTCCTGATCGGCATGGCGATCGGCCTGATCGCCATGGTGGCCATCATGCAGACCATGGTGGTGGCCGAATCCCAGCGCCGGTCGGTGACCAGCGGCGCCGATTCCAACACCGGCAGCGTCATCGGTTCCTACCTGATCGAGCGGGACCTGCGCATGGCGGGTTACGGCATCACCAGCATCAGTCCGAGCGGTGTGCTGCAGGTATGCGGATTCGGCACGGTCACGCTCTACAACTCCGGCCGCAGCGCCAATACCGTGCCTACCTACAACGGCACCAACCCGGGAACCAACACCTATGTCCCCTTCACCCCGGTCGCGATCAACCCTGGCGGTATCCCGGCGGGTGATGCCGGAACCGACACGATACTGGTGAATTACGGCGGGTCCTTCGGGAATGTCAGCGACCGTGCGACCATTGCCAACCCGGGCGGCGATGGGACTTCCCTGACGGTTACCTCCCGGATCCAGTTTCACAAGGGCGATCTGATCATGGTGGTCAGCGTACCCGCCGGCGGCAGCTGCGAAGTGGCCGAGATCACCGAACTTCCGGGCAGCGGCGAATGCTCCGCCGCTGCCGGCAGCACCAATCTCATGACCCGGGCCGCCGGCAGTTTCCGCAGCTATTGGGCCAACAGCGCGGCCGGCTGTCAAACCATCGCATCGCGCTTCAACGGCAATCCGGGAACCGGGCTGGGCACCGGCGTCTACGACGGCGGCCGGGTCTTCAACCTCGGCCCGCCGGACAAGTTTGCCAGTCGCGTCTATGCCGTTCGCAACCAGGTGCTGACCATGTGCGACATGACCACTCATGACTGCACCGCGGCCGCCAGCGTCAATGATTCGGCGTTCTGGAAACCCATCGCACCGGGCGTTGTGGTCATGAGGGCCGAACTCGGCAAGGTCACCGGCTACAACGGCGCCAGCTCTCCCGTATGGACCTGGGACCAGGCGCCTCCCGCCACCCTGGCCGGGTGGGCGACCACCGCCACCCGTCCCGATGGACAAGTCGCATCTCTGGGTGTCGCCGCCGTGCGATTGGTCCTGGTGGCCCGCACCGACCAGTTCGAAAAGGATGAGATTAGCTTCACCACGGCCACCGTGCCGGATGCCGCCGGCGATGTGACCTGGGCCCGCGACTCCGGAGGCGGCTCACGCACCTTCAGCCTGACGGGTCTGGCCAGCTGGAAGCACTACCGGTACAAGGTCGTGGAAGCCAAGGTTCCGCTGCGCAACGTCACCAGCGGCAGAAGCCTCATCGAATGTCCTGTCGATACCACTACCGGAGGCTGCTCATGATGGCGCTACGGCATCGGCATCGGCATCCGCTTGCGGCGCCCAGGCGCCAGCGCGGCATCATCCTGGTCATGGTTCTGATCGCGATTGTCCTGCTTTCGCTCGCGGGTGCCGCCATGATCCGGGCATCGGACACCACGGGCGTCGTCGTCGGCAACATCGGTTTTCGCCAGGGGGCGGTCTCAGTCAGCGATCAGGGCGTCGAAGAGGCGCGCGCGTGGCTGGCGGCGCAGTGGAACACCATGAATACCACGGCGGCGGGACGCTGCACCGCGGGGGCTGCCGCCGGAGCGCCTACCTGGTGCCTGTGGTATGACCAGGTCACTGTGCCGGGCACGGCCTGGTATCGCGCCAGTACCGCAGACAACTTTGATCCGCGCACCTATGTCTGGTCGGACACCACCGCCAAGCGGACCACGGCGGGGCTTCCCACCGGCTACAGCATGCATTGGGTAATCCACCGCATGTGCGAGACCAGTACCGGCGGGGATCCGGGCATTGCGGCAACGCTCTGCCTCAAGCAAAGCGGAACCGCCGCGGCAGGCGCCTCGCAGACATCGGCCGTGTATGGCCAGTTCATCAAGAAATCCTTCAACAGCGGCCCGTACTTCCGGATCACCGTCCGGGTTACCGGTCCGCATGCCACGACGAGCTACGTTCAGGCTCTCGTGTATTAGTCGTCATATTCCAGCTGGAGGTGACCATGTCACATCTACATAACAACGCCAACGCGGGACGCGCGGCCGACCCCGTGCAGGTTGCCCGTCCCTTGTGGAAACGCCTGCTGTGCCTGCTGCTGTCATTGCAGATCGGCCTGCCGCTCCCCGCGCTGGCTGCGCCCGTCTCGTTCTCGCCGGTGCCGCTGGCGCGGGCCTCGACCCCGGCCGCGCCGAACATCATGTTCATTCTGGACGAGTCCGGCTCGATGGGCTCGGCATTCATGCCGGATGCGGTCACTGACTCGACCAGCCTTCCCGGCAACTTCGCCTTCTGTTGGGACAGTGGCGATGACGACTCGGGGCGGGTCGACCTGGAGCCGGATGCATGCCAGTCGGTGGATGTGCCCTTCCGGGCGGCGGAAGTCAACGGCATGTACTACAACCCGGCAGTCACCTACACCCCGGGGGTCACGGCCGCCGGCGTATCCAAGGGCGCCCAGACGACATTTACGGCCGTGCAGACCGACCCCTATCTGAGTCCGGCTTCGGTGACCAACCTAATTACCGGGTACAGGGAAAACCAATGGTGCGACGTGCTGGGGACGACTTGCGTCACCAACACGGCCGCCGACGGCAACGGAAACTACTATAGCTACCCCAACGGCATCTATGCCTATCGCGGCGCCAGCGTTGTCGCGAACCCGCACTTCTACACCATCCTGCCGACCGACCACTGCACCGACGAAACCCTTACCGTGTGCGTCGCCAGCACCGCGCCGACGACGGTATCGGGGATTACCTATGCGGTCCCGGCCAAGGTGCGCTGGTGCAAATACACCGGTGGCGGTTCCATGGATTACAGCGCGATCAACTACACCGATTGCCAGGCCAAGCGCACCGGGCAATACCAGTATCCCAAGTATCTCGGCTTCACCTCGCCGGGCGGGAGCGCGACGCCGTCCTATGCCACGATCACCATTGGTCCCGCCAACCCGATCGCCACCGATCAGATCGTCTCGGTCACCGTGGGCGCCACCAACCTGATCCCCGCCGTCACCTTGACCGGCTTTACGACCAAGAGCTCTGCCGCGGCGGCACTTGCCTACAATATCTCGCTCAAGCTTCAGGGCTACATGGCGTGTTCGGGCCCCAGTACCCAGCGCATCAGCACATCATCTGCAGCCAGCCCGCCGGGTTGCAACCGGGCTCCGTTTAGTACGGTCGTACCCAATCCGACGGGAGCGCCAACCGATACCGTGTACATCCTTCCGACCACCGGCGTGGGCTCGACCACTCCGGCCACCGGCACCGCGTACAACAGCCCGACGCTTCCCGCGCCCGTGGTTACCGGCGTTCCGGCGGTGATAGCGACCAAGGCCACGGGCCGCATCACCGTCGGCGACTCGGGTTCCGACCTCGGCGTCCGCATCTCCCGCGTCGATATCGGCGCCACCACGGTCTTCAGCAGCGCCACCCTCGATTCTGCGGGCGGTACCAACAGCGCCGGCGAGCGCAACACCCTGGCCGATCTGGTGCGCGACGCCATCAATTCCGGCGGCAGCGGCTATGCCGCGACCACCGCCAGCAACAATGTCGTCAGCATCGATGCACCGGCGACCGGTACCACCGACAACGGCAAGGCAATTACCGTCTACACCTCCAAACAGGCGACGGGAACCATCAGCATCACGCAGGGGACCACGCCGCAGCCGGTGCGCATCAGCAGCGTCGCGGCCGGCGCCACGACGCTCATGAGCACCAACGTCGATGCCGCCACCGGGCTCAACTCGCAGGCCAAGATCGATGCCTTCGCCGCGGCGCTGGCGACGGCGATCCAGAACCATACCGGAGTCGCCGCGGTAACCGGCTTCACCGCGACTGCTTCGAGCGGGGTCAATCCGGCGGTGGTCAGCATCACCTCGTCGATCGCCAACAGCGGCGTCAATGCCCTGGCTCCCACGCTGAGCGGCGGGCGGCGATCGACCATCACCCTCGTCTCGCCCGGTGCCACGGCGGTATCCCTGAGCTCGGTGAGTGACGGCGTCACACTCATGACATCCGGTGCCACGGTTTCCAGCACCACCGCCTCGACGCTGGCCAGCGGGCTGGTTTCGACGATTACCGCCAACGGCTATTCGGCCAATCTCAACACCGCCACCTCGGTATTCGCCTATCAGCCGCTGGGTTCGGCGTCCGTGGCAGCCCCCACCATCGTCCAGAGTCCGCTGGCCGCCG
>CAIZKA010000193.1 GCA_903933395.1 uncultured beta proteobacterium
CTTCGGCAGGCAACGCACATCCAGATCGGACATGACGTGCTGCACCATGCCGCCGGATAGTTTTACTCCCGGGGATATTTCGGCGTTGATGAAATGCAGCGGCACCTTCTGGTGCAGCTTGTGGGTGGCATCGACGCGCTGGAAATCGGCGTGCAGGATTACGGGCCGGTAGGGATGGCGCTGGACGTCGCGCAGCAGGCACATTTCAACATTGCCATCGAGCTTGACGTTGAGCACGGAGGAATAGAACGCCTCCTTGCGCAGCAGCTGAAACAGCTCGTTGTGATCGATGTCGATCGACTGCGGCGCCGTCGGGCCACCGTACAGAATGCCGGGAACCCGGCCGGTGCGACGCAGGCGGCGGCTCGCTCCGGTGCCCTGTCCATCGCGCTTGTTTGCGTTGAATTCTAGTTGCATGATTTACTCCAGTAAGTACTGCTCGAAAAATCCCTCGCCCGCGACCAGGCAAGGGGGTAAAAAACAAAGTTTCAGTGAAGGCTAACGTTGGATTTATCGACGTTAAGCGCAGCGGCCGAAACTAAAATCAGTCCATGAACAGCGAGGAGACCGACGACTCGTTGCTGATGCGCAACATGGTCTCGGCCATCAGTTCGGCAATCGAAATCTGCCGGATACGCGGGCAGGCGCGGGCTTCTTCGGACAGCGGGATGGTGTCGGTCACGACCAGTTCGTCGAGTTCGGACTCGAGGATCCGCGATACGGCGTTGCCCGACAGCACGGGATGGGTACAGTAGGCCAGCACCCGCTTGGCGCCGTTTTCCTTGAGTGCCTGAGCAGCCTTGCACAGCGTGCCGGCGGTATCGACCATGTCGTCCATGATGACGCAGGTGCGACCTTCGACTTCGCCGATGATGTTCATCACTTCCGAAACATTGGCCTTGGGCCGGCGCTTGTCGATGATCGCCAGATCCGACTCGAGGCGCTTGGCCAGCGCGCGGGCGCGCACCACGCCGCCGACGTCGGGCGACACCACCAGCAGGTCCTCGTGGCGCTGCTTCCAGATGTCGCCGAGCAGGATGGGCGCGGCGTACACGTTGTCGACCGGGATGTCGAAGAAGCCCTGGATCTGGTCGGCATGCAGATCCACCGTCAGCACGCGCTGCACGCCGACGGTCTGCAGCATGTTGGCGACCACCTTGGCGGTGATGGCGACGCGCGCCGACCGCGTCCGCCGGTCCTGGCGGGCATAGCCGAAATACGGGATGGCGGCCGTGATGCGCCCGGCGGAGGCCCGCTTCAGGGCGTCGACCATGACCATCAGTTCCATCAGGTTGTCGTTGGTGGGAAAGCAGGTCGACTGCAGGACAAAAACGTCGTGACCGCGCACGTGCTCGAGGATCTCGCAACTGATCTCGCCGTCGGAAAAACGTCCGACATCGGCGCGACCGAGCGAAATTTGCAGGCGTTTGACGACATCGGCTGCCAACTTGCGGTTGGCATTCCCGGTAAACACCATCAGGCTGTCGTAGGCCATGTCGGTCAGCTCAAGTGAAACTGGCAGGTGCGTCCGTCAAAACTGCAAGCGCCCGCACCGTTTCCGTGAATGGGTTGGCTGGGGAGGAAGGATTCGAACCTTCGCATGCTGGAATCAAAATCCAGTGCCTTAACCAACTTGGCGACTCCCCAACATCGTGTCTCCGCCTTGAGAGCGGAGGTCGAAAGGACGCGCATTTTCGGGGTTTTCGGGCCTGCTGTCAAATCAGGA
>CAIZKA010000194.1 GCA_903933395.1 uncultured beta proteobacterium
ATCGCTGACGAACGGTTAACGAGGGGCGATCATGGCAGGCAGTCAAGAGATTCGCAGCAAGATCAAGAGCGTCCAGAACACGCGCAAGATCACCAAGGCCATGGAGATGGTGGCCGCATCCAAGATGCGCAAGGCGCAGGATCGGATGCGCGCCGCTCGTCCCTACGCGGAAAAGATCCGTCGCTTGGCGGCGAATCTTTCCCAGGCCAACGTGACCGAGTATCGCCATGCTTTCCTTGCCCGCAACAAGGTGGAGGTGATCAGGCGCGTAGGACTGATCGTCGTGACGACGGACAAGGGCCTTTGCGGCGGCCTCAATACCAATATCCTGCGGATGGGCTTGAATGCCATGCGCCATTGGGAGGCCGACGGCGCGACGGATATTCGCGTAACGTGCATTGGCAACAAGGGCCTGGGTTTCATGCAGCGTATGGGGGCCAATGTCGTCTCCCAGATCACCGGTTTGGGTGACGCCCCGCACATTGAAAAACTGGTCGGGCCGATCAAGGTAATGATCGATGCTTTCCGCGCCGGCGAACTCGATGCCGTGCATATTGCCTATACCCGTTTCATCAATACCATGAAGCAGGAGCCCGTGATCGAGGCGTTGCTGCCGCTGTCAGGCGAGCGCATGGGTACGCCCGAACGCGACTGGGACTACCTCTACGAACCGGACGCGCAAACCGTGATCGACGAGTTGCTGCTGCGTTATATCGAGGCCCTGATCTATCAGGGCGTCGCCGAGAATCTTGCCTCCGAGCAGTCGGCGCGCATGGTGGCGATGAAGGCCGCGACCGATAACGCCGGCAGCGTGATCAAGGAATTGCAGCTGGTCTACAACAAGGCGCGGCAGGCGGCGATTACCACGGAAATTTCAGAGATTGTCGGCGGCGCAGCGGCCATTGCGGGTTGATGGCCGGCTGAGTGGCTGCATGTTGATCGAATTTGGCGAATTACATTAAGGAAACAACCATGAGCAACGGAAACATCGTTCAGTGTATTGGCGCTGTGGTGGACATCAAGTTCCCCCGCGAAGCCATGCCCAAGGTTTACGAAGCGCTGACTCTCGACGAGGCCGATTCCGGCAACGCCGAAGCAGGTCTGACTTTCGAGGTGCAGCAGCAGCTCGGCGACGGCATCGTACGCACCATTGCGATGGGGTCCTCGGACGGCCTGCGTCGCGGCATGTCGGTCAAGCCGACAGGCGCCTACATCACGGTCCCGGTCGGCGCCGGAACCCTGGGCCGCATCATGGACGTGCTGGGTCGCCCGATCGACGAGGCCGGCCCCGTGCCCCACGAAGAAAAGCGTCCGATTCACGCCCACGCGCCGAAGTTCGATGAACTGTCGCCCTCCCAGGAACTGCTGCCCACCGGCATCAAGGTTATCGACCTGATGTGCCCCTTCGCCAAGGGCGGCAAGATCGGCCTGTTTGGCGGCGCCGGCGTCGGCAAAACCGTTAACATGATGGAGCTGATCAACAACATCGCCAAGTCCTACGGCGGCTATTCGGTGTTCGCCGGCGTCGGCGAGCGCACCCGCGAGGGCAACGACTTCTACCATGAGATGGAAGAGTCGAAGGTTCTCGACAAGGTGGCAATGGTGTTCGGCCAGATGAACGAGCCTCCCGGCAACCGCCTGCGCGTGGCGCTGACCGGCCTCACCATGGCCGAGAAGTTCCGCGACGAAGGCAAGGACATCCTGCTCTTCATCGACAACATTTACCGCTACACGCTGGCCGGTTGCGAAGTCTCTGCGCTGTTGGGCCGCATGCCCTCCGCCGTGGGTTACCAGCCGACGCTGGCTGATGAAATGGGCAAGCTGCAGGAGCGCATCACCTCGACCAAAGTCGGTTCCATTACCTCCATCCAGGCCGTGTATGTGCCGGCGGATGACTTGACCGACCCGTCGCCGGCGACGACCTTCCTCCACCTCGACGCCACCGTCGTGCTGTCGCGCGACATCGCTTCGCTGGGCATCTACCCGGCCGTCGATCCGCTTGATTCCACCTCGCGCCAGCTCGACCCGCTGGTCGTCGGCGAAGAGCACTACAGCGTCGCCCGCCGCGTGCAGTCGAACCTGCAGCGCTACAAGGAACTGCGCGACATCATCGCGATTCTGGGCATGGACGAACTCGCTCCCGAAGACAAGCTGGCCGTGACGCGCGCGCGCAAGATCCAGCGCTTCCTGTCGCAGCCCTTCAACGTCGCCGAAGTGTTCACCGGCACGCCGGGCAAGATCGTCCCGCTGGCCGACACCATCAAGGGCTTCAAGATGATCGTCGACGGCGAATGCGACACGATTCCCGAGCAGGCCTTCTACATGGTCGGCGCGATCGAGGAAGTATTCGAGAAAGCCAAGACGCTGCAATAAAGGGGTAAGGTAATGGCCATGACTATTCACGTGGACGTCGTTAGCGCCGAGGAGTCGATTTTCTCCGGTCTGGCGGAATTCGTCGTCCTGCCGGGCGAAGCGGGCGAACTGGGCATATTGCCCGGCCACATGCCGCTGATGACTCGCATCAAGCCGGGTGCGGTCCGGATCAAGCGTCAGGATGGCAGCGAAGAGCTGATTTTTGTCGCCAGCGGCCTGCTTGAAGTGCAACCTGGTTTGATAACCGTATTGGCCGACACCGCCATTCGCGG
>CAIZKA010000195.1 GCA_903933395.1 uncultured beta proteobacterium
CAGCTCGGCGCCGACCGCTGGGCGGCGCTGATCGGCGCGCGCGCCCTGCACGCCGGTGCCTGCGTGGTAGTGATGGCCGGCACGGCGACCACCATCGATGTGCTCGATGACACCGGCCTGTTCCGCGGCGGCCTGATCCTGCCCGGCCTGTCGCTGATGCGCGCTGCGCTGGCGCACAACACCGCCGGCCTGCCGCATGCAGCGGGCCACTATCGCGCACAGCCGACCAACACCGATGACGCGATTGTCGGCGGCGCGACCCACGCCACGCTGGGCGCCGTTGAGCGCATGCGCGCGACGGCGGGCGATGGAACCCTGTGCCTGCTGTCGGGAGGCGCAGCAGCCGAGCTGGCACCCCATCTGGACCTGCCGCATCGCCTGATAGAAAATCTGGTGCTGGAAGGCCTGGTGCGTTTCGGCAATGTGCGCGTAACCTCCGGCAATTGACCGGGGATACCCGCACCGACACAACACGGCCGCGAACAAATGGTTCAATATTGATAATGTCATGAGTGCGGCCCTGCCGGAAATGCGGGCCGGAATCACCGTAACGGAGACGCCGATGAGTACCATCTACACCAAAACGCCAAAAGGCGTGCGCGAGTCGACAGGAAAGACGAGTCACTTGTCCGGGGACTTGCGCGATCTGCTGGAGCTTTGCAAAGGCTTGTTTACGGTCGAGGATATTTCGGCCCATGCCAACCCGGACGCCAAGAAGTGGTTCGCGGCCTCCATCGCCAAGCTTGTTGCCGACGGTTACCTTCGCGACGTTCCCGAGGCGATGCGGAAAGAAGAGGCACCAGCACCGGCTGGCGACGACCTGGACAGTCTCGACTTCAGCAAGCCGGACCCGGCGGCGGCCAGAAAAGCCGCAGAGCAGGCGCGGCTTGAAGCGGAAAAGGAAAAATCCCGGCTCGCCGCCGAAGAAAAAGCCCGCCGCGAGGCAGAGGAAAAGATCCGTCGCGAAGCCGAAGAAAAAGTCCGCCGCGAGATCGAGGAAAAGGTCCGCCGCGAGCTCGAGGAGAAAACCAAGCGCGAGGCCGAAGAAAAAGCCCGGCGTGATGCCGAGGAAAAGATCCGCCGCGAAGCCGAGGAAAAAGCCAGACGCGAAGCCGAGGAAAAGGCCAAGCTCACCGCGCAGGAACGGGCTCGCCGCGAAGCCGAAGAAAAGATCCGCCGCGAAGCGGAAGAAAAAGTCCGCCGCGAGCTTGAAGAAAAAGCCAGGGTCGAAGCCGAGAAAAAAGCCAAGATCGAGGCCGAAGAAAAAGCCCGCCGCGACGCGGAGGAAAAAATCCGGCGCGAAATCGAGGAAAAGGCCCGCCGCGAGGCCGAGGAAAAGGCCAGGCTCGAAGCCGAGGAAAAAGCCCGGCGCGAGGCAGTAGAACGCATCCGGCGTGAGGCCGAGGAAAAAGTCCGCCGCGAAATCGAGGAAAAGGCCCGCCGCGAGGCCGAAGAAAAAGCCAGGCTAGAAGCCGAAGAAAAAGCCCGCCGTGACGCCGAGGAAAAGGCCCGGCGCGATGAAGAAGAACGCATCCGCCGCGAAGCCGAAGAAAAAGTCCGCCGCGAAGCCGAGGAAAAAGCCAGGCGCGAGAGGAGAGAAAAGGCCAGGCGCGAGGAGGAGGAGCGAGTTCGCCTCGAGGCCGAGGAAAAAGTCCGCCGCGAGGCCGAGGAAAAGGCTCGCCGCGAGGCCGAGGAAAAAGCCAGACTGGAAGCCGAAGAGAAGGCACGCCGCGAGGAGGAGGAACGGATCCGCCGCGAGGCCGAAGAAAAAGTCCGCCGCGAGATCGAGGAAAAGGCCCGCCGCGAAGCCGAGGAAAAAGCCAGGCTCGAAGCCGAAGAAAAGGCCAGGCGGGAAGCCGAGGAAAAAGCCCGACGCGAGGAGGAGGAGCGCATCCGCCGCGAGGCCGAAGAAAAGGCTCGCCGCAAGGCCGAGGAAAAGGCCCGCAAGGAAGCCGAAGAAAAGGCCCGGCTCGAGCAGGAAGAGCGCGACCGCGAGGCCCTCAGGGAGCGGATGCGCCTGAGAGGCGAAAAACGCCGCCGCATGATCCTGCCTCTGGTTATCGGCCTGCTGTTGCCGATTGCGGTAGCCGCGCTGCTGCTCCAGGTCCTTTCCTTCGACGGCAAGCGGGCCGAGTTCGAAAAAGCGGCGACCGCGGCCTTCGGCGTTCCGGTAAAAGTGGGCAGTACCAAGCTTGGCGTTCTGGCGGGGCCGCAGTGGCTGATGAACGATGTCGCGATCGGTGGTGAAGGGCAAACGGCGAAGATCGCGCGGGTCAGGGTCGGCATGTCCTTGCTTGGTGTCTTCGGCGCACCGCTGCGCTTCGAGTCGATTCATCTCGAGGGGCCCCAACTGCCGGCTGCGATGGCCTTGAAACTGCTGGGACAGGCCACCGAAGGCACACCGCTGAAGTCCGGTGAAATCCGGGTAAGCGGCCTGACATTCGACTCCGATCAAAAGAACATGCCGGCGCTTGATCTTCGCGCCACGTTCAACGATGGACGCCTGACGAAAATCTCCGGTCAGGGCGAAAACGCGGAATCCGGAAAGCTCAGTCTGGCCATGGACCGGGACGACAAATGGCACCTCACGCTCAACGCCTCACAAGGACGCTGGCTGGTCGGTTCCAACCTGCCGCTAACGGATGTGGCACTCAAGGGTGATGTGGCGGCGGAGGGCATGCAGATCACGGAATTCTCCGCGGCCCTGCCCTCCGGCGACGTCACCGGCAGCGGCAGAATCGACTGGCGGGACAACTGGCGGATCAGCGCCAAACTCGAAGGCAAGCGCGTCGATGCCGCCAAGCTCGCTCCGGCCTGGGTCCAGGAAGGCAGTGCCGCCGGCAACGCCTTGTTGTTCGCCGAATCGGGGAAACTCGGCGAACTGTTTTCCCGTCCCAAGTTGAGCGGCAGTTTCAGCCTCAGCCGCGGTGCACTGCGTGGCATAGACCTCGACAAGGTGCTGCAGGACCGTGGCCAGGGTGAACAGTCCCGCTTCGAATCCTTGAGCGGTGAATTCCTGGTGGATTCCGGGCGCATCGAATTGTCGGACCTCAAGCTCGCCGCACAGGAACTCAAGGCTGCGGGTTCGCTAGTCTTCGATGCCAGTCGCAACGCCAGCGGTCGTCTCGTCGTCGAGGCGAAATCCGCCGGTGTGCGCCGCACGGTAACGCTGCGACTGACGGGAACTCTCACCGCACCAAACTATCAACGCTGATCATCGGCGCCGATTCGGCGTACGCAGTCGCCGCCGGACCGGGTCTCTTGCCGACGACCCGGTCCTGGCAGACAATGGCATACCTATTGGAGGCTTCCCATGCCCGCCCACTTTCTTGCCACCTTGCCAAACTTCCTTGCCTATCTGGGTACGTCCATCGTGCTGCTGGTCGCATTCATGGCAATCTATCTTTACGTCACGCCTTACGACGAGATCGCCCTGATCCGCAGCAACAACATGGCGGCGGCCATTTCGCTCTCGGGCGCACTGCTCGGCTTCGCCATGCCCATCGCCAACGTCATCGCCCACAGCGACACGCTGCTCGACCTTGCCGTTTGGGGCGCCATTGCCGGCATCGTGCAACTGCTGGCCTGGGGCGTGGCCCGCGTGGCGCTGCCGCGGCTGCAGGAAGCCATCGCCGCCGGACTCGTGGCGCCGGCGACTTTCGTCGCCGCACTGTCGGTGACCGTCGGCCTGCTCAACGCGGCCTGCATGACGTATTGACTAACGCTCATGACACCAAGAGCCACGCACCGATGATTCAACACGCGAAAAGCAAATTGAAGGCCCGCCCCCCATCCCCCCTCACGGGGGGCTACTGATCGGCTCGCTTCGCTCGACTATCACCAGTCGCTCCGAACGAGTTATTTCACGCTAATCAAGGAGACCGCCATGGCACTCATGGACTTCATCAAGAAACAGTTCATCGACATCATCCAGTGGACCGAGGACGATGGCGAGACCATGGCCTGGCGCTTTCCCATGGCCGAGATGGAAATCCAGAACGGCGCCAGCCTGACGGTGCGCGAGTCGCAGATGGCGGTGTTCATCAACGAAGGCGTGGTCGCCGACGTCTTCGGCCCCGGCATGTACAAGCTGACCACGCAGACACTGCCGGTGCTGACCTACCTGAAGAACTGGGACAAGCTCTTCGAGTCGCCCTTCAAGTCCGACGTCTATTTCTTCAGCACGCGGCAGAAGATCGACCGCAAGTGGGGCACGCCGAATCCGGTCACCATCCGCGACAAGGATTTCGGCATGGTGCGCCTGCGCGCCTTCGGCATCTACGCCTTCCACCTGACCGACCCGAAGGCCTTCCACACCACCTTGTCCGGCACCATGGAGCGCTTCACCTCGGAAGAGCTCGAAGGCCAGCTGCGCAACACCGTCGTCGGCCACATCTCGGACATCTTCGGCGAATCGGGCGTGCCCTTCATCGATATGGCCGGCAACCAGGACGAGTTCGGCAAGGCACTGAAGGCCAAGCTCGATCCGATGTTCCAGCAATACGGCCTCAGCCTCGACAGCCTGAACGTGCAGAACATCTCCCTGCCCGAAGAACTGCAGGCCATGCTCGACAAGCGCATCGGCGTGAACATGATGGGCGGCATGCAGGCCTACACGCAATTCCAGACGGCGGAGGCCATACCTCTCGCGGCGCAGAACGAGGGCGGCCTCGCGGGGCTGGGCGCGGGGGTCGGCGTCGGCTTCGGCATGGGCCAGCAGATTGCCGGCGCCATGGCGGGAGCACTCAATCCCGCCGCTGCTCCAGCCGCAGCGCCGGCCGCCGTGTCGCCAGCGCCGACTCCTGCAGTTTCCGCTGACGAAGTCGTCGCCACCATAGAAAAGCTGCACGCCCTGGTCGGCAAGGGCATGCTGACGCAAGCCGAGTTCGACGCGAAGAAGGCCGAACTGTTGAAAAGGCTTGGGTAAAACCCATTAGCCACAGAGGACACAGAGAACACAGAGAAATGCAAACCAGAAAGGTTTTCCTCTGTGACCTCTGTGTCCTCTGTGGCTA
>CAIZKA010000196.1 GCA_903933395.1 uncultured beta proteobacterium
GACCGAACGTCGGCGAGCGGACCCTTTTTAGCAAAGACCAACGCATAGGTCGACCGGTAGTAGGGTTTGGTCGCTGAAACCTGATCGTAACCTGCCGGAACCCCCAAGACGATATCGCAGCGGTAGTTCTCGCCCGGAAGTTTGTAGCGCAGCGTGTTGCGGATGAACGCCATACGTTGTGGGAATGAATAATACTCAAGCTTCAGCCCGAGTTCCTTGGCAAACAACTCGGCGATCTTGTTTTCATAGCCGCCGCCGCCGACACTGGAAAATGGCAGGTTATTCGGATCCTGGCAGACCCGGAAGACTGTCCTCTCGTCAGGCGGTGTCTGGGCCAGGCTGCCGCTGACTGACACCGAGCCGACAATTGCAGTGATCAGGGTCAAAAGATAACGAAATGGCTTGCGCAAGGAAAACTCCAAAAAAAATGCCCCGCACTGCCGGGGCCATAGCGTGTCCGGATTGTGTACTGTCCGCTGATTCCGGCAGGCAAGGAGCCCGCCGGCTATTTGCTTTCTGCAGACTCTAGTTCCTGAACCTTCGCCCGTTTGATGGCCCCATCGGATCGGCCCTTAAGATAGGCGTACAGCTTGGCAATATTATTCATGACCTGCTCGCTGGTGCCGAAACTTTGCATACCCTTTTCGAGGCGCCCATCCCTGATCGTTACCGCGAACTCCTGATAGGTCAACGTCTTAAGGGATTCCAGAAGCGACGGGCCAACCAAACCTTGCTGCTCCGGGCCGTGGCAACGATCGCAGGCGGCCTGACGCCATACGCGGAAACCCTGCATGGTGTCAGGGTCAACCTGGACGCCGTCAACAACTTTGTATAGCGGTTCTTTCAGTGGCGGGGGCCAATCTGCCGCGCCGGCCAGCGGAGAAATAATAACCATACCGCCTGCCATCGCAAAGACGGCGAGAGCCAAGAGTTTTTTCATCATATCCATGTTCATTAGAGTCCATCGGGTCGCAGGGAGTTCCATCCAAAAGCGATACATCCCCCGGACGATCAATGATCAGACCCGCAGCCATGATGTGACTCGATCCCGCTTGTGCGGAAAAGAGGAAACACCGAAAACGCGGGAACCGCTACTGCGAGTGGTGATCGATCAGAAAAGGAAAACGGCACCCCAGCAAATAACGCCGGGGTGCCGCCCTCATTCCTACAGATCAAGCATTGCTAGCCGAAAATCACTGGCCTGGCAGGGCGAAGATCGTCAGGCTGCCACCGAGTTCCGTGTACTGGGCCAGTTCCTTGTAGCCACCGACCGCACCCAGGCCGTCGGCATCCTTCTCAAGACCTGCGGCCAAGCCGATGCCGGCCCAACCACCGATGCCAGAGTAGACGCCAATGTACTGCTTGCCCTTGAACTCATAGGTGAAGACGTTGCCGATAATGCCGGACGGGGTCTTGAACTTGTACAGTTCCTTGGTGATGTCCTTGGAATCGACGCACTTGAGGTAGCCTTCAAGCGTGCCGTAGCAGGAGATACCACCGGCCGTGGTCATCGCACCACTCCAGACCGAGAACTTCTCCGGCTTGCTCTGGACGATCTTGCCGGTGCCCGCGTCCCAGGTGATGAAGTTGCCCATGCCGCCGTGACTGCCCGGCGCCGGGAACATCGCCAGAGTGGCGCCGACGTACGGCTGACCAGCGGTGTACTCGACCTTGAACGGCTCGTAGTCCATGCAGACATGGTTGGTCGGCACGTGGAACAGGCCAGTCTTCGGATCGAACGACGCAG
The DNA here is from genome assembly GCA_903933395.1 of uncultured beta proteobacterium. GTDB lineage: Bacteria > Pseudomonadota > Gammaproteobacteria > Burkholderiales > Rhodocyclaceae > Sulfuritalea. The sequence goes on from CAIZKA010000196.1 coordinate 1,748, forward strand.
GTTGCTGGTCCTTGCTGCCAAGAGCCGCCGGGCAAACGCCCTTCGTATTCTTGTCAGGACCGTTCTGCGCCGTGCTGTACTTGGCGACTACCTGCGGCCGACCGGTCTTCATGTCGACGTGCGTCGCCCAGTTGACCTTCGGATCGAACTTCTCGGCGACGAGGAGGGCGCCGGTGGTGCGGTCCATGGTGTAGGCGAAGCCGTTGCGGTCGAAGTGCACCAGAGCCTTGGTGTCCTTGCCCTTGACCTTGATGTCGGCCAGGATCATCTCGTTGATGCCGTCGAAGTCCCACTCGTCGAACGGAGTCATCTGGTAGACCCAGTTGACCTTGCCGGTATCGACGTCACGCGACCAGATCGACATCGACCACTTGTTGTCGCCAGGACGCTGCGACGGGTTCCAGGTCGACGGGTTGCCGCTGCCGTAGAACACGGCGTTCAGCGCCTTGTCGTAGCTGTACCAGCCCCAGGTCGTGGCGCCGCCGATCTTCCACTGATCGCCCTTCCAGGTCTTCAGCGAAGAGTCTTTGCCGACCGGCTTCATCGCGCCATCGGTCCAGGTCATGGTCTTGTCGGGATCCATCAGCATTTCGGCATCGGGTCCGACGTTGTAGCCCTTCCAGACCTGCTTGCCGGTCTTGATGTCGTAGGCAGCCAGGAAACCCCGCACACCCCACTCGCCGCCGGCGATGCCGGTGATAACCTTGTCCTTGAAGACGTGAGGCGCGTTGGTGTTGACGGCGCCGAGCTTCGGATCGCCGTTCTTGGTCTTCCAGACTTCCTTGCCGGTCTTGGCATCGATCGCGACCAGATTCGAGTCCGCCTGCTGCAGGAAGACCTTGCCTTCGGCATAGGCGACGCCACGGTTGACTGTGTCGCAGCACATCTGCGGGATAACGGCCGGATCCTGCTTCGGCTCGTACTTCCACTTGATCTTCTGGGTGGCAAGATCAACGGCGAACACCTTGTTCGGGAAGGCCGAGTGGATATACATCGTATCGCCGATGACCAGAGGCGAACCTTCGTGGCCGCGCAGTACGCCAGTGGAGAAGGTCCAGGCAACCTGCATCTTGCCGACGTTGCCGGCATTGATCTGACTCAGGCTGCTGTGACGCTGGTTGTACATGTCGCCAGCCTGCATCGCCCAGTTCTTGGAGTCGGCAATGTTCTTCTCCACGTCGGCATTGGCCATCGCCATGCCGGACGCAGCAGCAACAACTGCCGACATCAGGTACTTTGAGTTAAATTTAATTTTCATACTTGCTCCTCGTGTTATCGGTTTGAAGTGAGTGCTGCTGTTTGAACACTACCAGTCTGCATTGTGATTCTAACTCTCACTACCCTCCCCCTTCAATCCTAAGGCGGGCAGCCCCGGCTTTGAAACGTCATCCAGCTTCCCAGGCTTGCTACTAAACCCAAGTCCGGCGCGTCCACAACCTGTCACCCTTGAAGCATGAAACATACCTGAAGTGGCAGGACGGACCAAAACAACCCAGTTGATTGCGGGACCAAGCTTTGAGGCCGGTTTTTGGTCGCGCGGAAACATGTCATCGAGTTGTTCCCTTGGAGTTGTGTAACAAAATAGTTACAACTGTATCGCTCCGATGGCGAAACGTTACCCCCTTTCAGGTGTGTCGCGAACATCAGCGCATACAACATCGACGGTATTTGCGCTACGCCGAAGATAACTGGCCGCTAATGTTGCGACGCAGTATTTTTTGATGTGAAAGATATGCGCGCCGGCAGAGTCCATGCAATAAGGGCCGCGCGCTACTGTTCGACGACTTTCTTCAGGTTCTCGAGCCCAGCCTTATAGACTCCGGTGATTGCTTTTTCCGCCGCCTCGTCATTACGGTCGGGAGGTGGATCATTGTTCGGGTAGCCCCGATAGAATGCGCCGCGCCATTCGACTAGAGACTTGCCGCCTTCAACGGCCTTGACAGAGAGTGTCGAAGCGTAATTCGTCACCGGCAGTACGCCTTCCTTCATCCGGTACTTCAGAACCATTTTGTTGTTGTCGAGTTCCTCAATTTCCTCGACCACTTCGCCGCCGCCCTTGAGGGTCAAGGTTCTCCGCGACCCGACGTTATTCCCGTCACTCGCCTTGCTTTCTGCCACTGCCGGATGCCAACCGGGCATGCCATTGAAGTCCCCTACCTTCGCCCAGACCTTGGCTGGTTCAGCATTGATGGTCACGCTTTCCGTGACCTTCAAGCGGCTCGGCCCGTGGGCGAAGGCAAGGTTTGCCGCGATAAGCATTGCGACCGCTACTCCGGATTTGCACATTGGAACTCCTCCTCTTGATGAAAAATTCTGTGACGTCGTGACCCGGTCGGGAACGATCATGGGACGCCGATGAAACTGCCGAACCCGCGGCTGTTCCTGCCGGTGGCGATCGTCGCGTGGGTTCGATAGCTGGCCATGTCGATGACGCTGACGTTGTCATCCATCCAATTGACGACGTAGGCGCGTTCGCCATGTACGGCAATGCCCTCAGGGTACCCCCCGGCGGCGATAGTTTGCACTACCTTCAAGCTGCCCGTATCGATCACCGAAAGCGTATCGGCGTGCTGGTTAGTCACCAGCAGCCGCCGGTCATCGATGCTCAGCGCGGCACAGTAGGGCGTATTTCCCACGCCGACCGTGCCGACGAGGCGGCGCGTGGCTGCGTCGAGGACGCTTACGTCGTTGCTGCGTACATTGACCACGTACAGCCGGCGGCCATCCCGGGCAACCGAAATGCTGAACGGGCGATCACCGACCTCGATGACCCGAACGACTTTCCTGGTATTCGGGTCAATTGCAGAAACCGTGTTGTCGTCTCTATTGGCGACATAGATCTCGTGACTGACGGGATTGACTGCGACGCCGGCCGGCGCTGAACCAACCGGAATCCGGGCCACAATCTTCAGCGCCGCGGAATCGATGACCAGCAAAACATTATTGAACCAATCGGCCAGATAGACCTCCTGTCCGTTGACCGAAACGGCGATGCCGAGGGGCCCGTCCCCGGCTGGTATCGTAGCAACGACGTCGTTGCGAATGGTGTCTATGACCGAGATATCCTTGCTGTCCGGGTTGCTGACGTAGGCCCGCTGGCTTGCCGCATGGGTCGCGACGCCAGCAGGCCCCTTGCCGACCGGGATCGTCGCCACGACCCGATCCTGCGCCAGGTCGATGACGCTTACATCGTTGCTTCCCTGGTTGGTGATGTACGCGAAAGGTGCGGCGCACGCGACGCTGCAGACATTTAGCGCCGCCCAGATCAGGAAATACCCTGCAATCCGCCGCCGGCACGGCGAAATGCCGAGCGCCGCGCTGAACCCGGAGCGCGCCAGGTGGCCGGCAAAGAGGGAGTTTGGCTGGCCGCGCGTCTTGGGCCTTCCGCGCAGCTTGCCAATGTCGGTCATGAAGTCTCCGGTTAAATGAATCCGAATCAGACGGTGATGAGTATCTCTCCGAGACCGCCGTTGGCACGGTCGCCGACGAAACGGCGGACGCGCTCACCGTGCGGCGCGAAGGATGCTGCTGCCGCGTCGACGCCTGCGAGGTGGCGTGCGAACAGACGCAGGAACATCAATTCATGGGTGCCGCAATCGTTGAACGTCGTCGGCAACTCGGCTGCGCCGGCCAGCAGCAGCGTGCCCCGTTTCATCGCGTAACCCGGCAGTGCACCGACCCGACCGCGAACAGCGATGGTCCCGGCAAGCATCCGCGACGCGCAGTAGTCGCCGGCGTTGCCGCCGACCAGAATGATGCCGCGGCGCAGGTGGTCGCCCACTCGGTCGCCCGCATCGCCATCGACGACGACGAGTCCTCCGAGCATGCCCTGCTTGTCGCCGGCGATTGCGGCGCCGAGGAAATCGCCGACATTGCCACGCACGTGCAAGGTGCCGGCGACCATGCCGGTGGCGGCGAAGGCGCCGGCGCCTCCGGATACGCGGATCGTGCCGGAGACGAGACCGGCACCGAGGAAGGCGCCGACGTCGCCTTCGACCTCGAGCGTGCCACCGTTCATGCCGGCGCCGATGCGGTCAAGTTTGTTGCAGGCGTTACGGATGACCAGCGTATCGCCGGACTCGCCGGTGATGTCGAAAAGGTCGCCGGCGGGCAGTCGGCGGTTGCCGGATTGAAGTTCGATCGCGGCGATCGTGGCTGCCGACTTGCCGGCGAGCCGGTCTGGGGTCAGGGGAGAGCAGTCGACCACGATCGCCGGGGATGCCCTCAGGGTCAATACCACTTGGCTCATGCCAGTATCTCCCTGAGATGAAAGTGATATTTGCCGAGCTTCCCGCCGTAATTGCCGGCGGTGATGCGCTGGATGCCGCCCGCGGCGCCGATTGCGCAGACCGCCTGCATGCCAACGCGCATCGCCTGGCGGATGTCGGCCTCTGTGATGCCGTCAATAACGATTTCAAGAACCGCTCCGGTTTCCGGGGAAAGTTCGCTGTTGCCGATGCCGCGCAACGTCGGGCAGAAGGCGTCGTTGGTAGAGGCGCTCAATGCCTTGTACTTCGACCCGACCTTGGACCCGGAGCGAACCACTCCGCCGGGAAATGGCATGACCACACCAGGCAGTTTGCGCATCGCCTCGACGGCTGCCTCGCAAGCGAGCAATGCCTGCATCTGGCTGGCGGCGAGGACGAGGAAGTTGCCGCCGCCGACGGCCTTGACGACGCCGGTGGTCTCCTCGCAGATGAATTCACCGTCCATCACCGGCACACGCCAGTATCGGCGACTGCCGAATAGTTTCGAAATCTGGTAGCCGTCGCCGAAGTAGCGCAGATTTTTGCCTAACGCGATTTTCTCTTCGCCATCGCAGCCGGAAAATACTGCCGAGGTCGGCGAGGTCAGTACGCACTGGCCGACACGGCGCTCGACCTGCTTTGCCAGTTCCTTGCCTGAGACGGCAAAGAGAAGCACCGAGACGCCCGGGCGGCCGTCCGGCGTTTCGTCAGGCGAAAGCTCGCGCTCGATCCCGGCCTCGGCACCGCAACCGATCACCGAAGTGGCAAAACCGGTGGCCGCATTGGCGGCGTGGTTGGCCCAGCGCAGGTTTGCGGCAGTGATGATGAGCCGCGTCGCGCGCATGCCGAAGGCCTCGGCAAAGGTTTCGTCGATGGTGACGCCGTTGATGATCATGCGACCCTCGCATGTCGGCACTGATGGACCGTGAGTCGGCTTGATCCGCACTCGCAGAGTTCTTCCTCGTCGATGGCGAAATTCTCGAGGCGGGTGCTGCGATAACGCGCGAAGAAAGGCCGCAGCCGGTCTTCGATGCCGCGGTCGTATGCCGGCTTGACGACGTGGGTTGCGCCGAGCGTGACCTTGACGATGCGCCCGTCCTTTGCCACCAGTTCCCCGTCCTTGAAGACGTAGTCGGGCGTCCTGAACATCGCCTCGCGGTCTTCGTGGTCGGTGTAGACAGTAATGTCGGCGCCGGCGCCGATGCCGAGGTGGCCGCGATCGGCGAGGCCGAGAATTTTGGCCGGGCCGGCACGGGTCATGATTGCCATCTCGTTCAGCGTGTATTCGCGGGTGATACTGCCCAGCGTGCTCGCTGCTGCGGCATCCGGGTTGAGCCGCGCCAGTTGCTCGTTGCGGAAAGTCTTGTCCATCAGCAGGCGGATCAAGTGCGGATAGGTCGTAAACGGAGCGCCGTTCGGGTGGTCGGTGGTCAGGAATATCCGCCAGGGGTCATCGACCGAGAGGAAGATCTCGAGGCCGATCGCCCACTGCAGCGCATTGACGAAGTTCTGGTCGCGATAGCGGAAGGGGACGACGCCGCAACCGGCGTCGCATTCGATGTCCATCACCACCCACTTGTTCGGGCTGGCGAATTTGCGGTTGCGGTGCTGCGACATGTTGTCGCCCGAGGCTGTGACGGTCTGGCCGAAAAGGATCTGGCCGACATCGGCTGAAATGTTCGGGTTGCGGTTGATCGCTTCGGCGATGCGTGCCGCGCCGGAAGAAAACTTGCGGTCGCCCTCCGTGCCGTAGCTATGAAACTGGATATGCGTCAGATGCATCGGCAGACCCTCGATGCCGGAGATTGTCTCCAGTGTCGTATCAACGTTGCCGGGGACCCCGAGGTTGCAGCCGTGCACATGCAAGGGATGCGGTACGCCAAGATCCTCGATCGCCTGTGCCAGCGTCAGCAGGATCGCCCGCGGCGTGATCCCATAGCGCGGTGAGGTTTCGTCGAGATCAAGCTTGCGCGCGTTGAACTTGAAGGCATTGATGCCGCCCGGATTGACCACCTTGATGCCGATGCATTGGGTTACGTCGAGGGTCCAGGCGACGTAATCGTTGATCAGTTTCTGGTCCGCCCCTTCCCGCATCAGCGAAAGCAGCAAGTCGTCATTGCCCAGCAAGGCGTAGCCGCCCTTGTCCACGATGGGAACGTCGCCCATTTCCATGTGGGCCTGGCGTGCGTTGGTCGGCAACAGCGCCGGCTCGAAACAGGCGGTATAGCCCATTTCGGCGTAGCGATAGCCCGTGGCCAGGGTCGAGGGCGCAGCATGGCCGCAGCAGGCCCGTGTCAGTTCGGTCCGGGCAAGCAGGTCGGCGCGGTGGTCCTCGGGCAGCAGCGCCCGGGCAATGTTCACCTTGCCGCCGCCGATGTGCGTATGCATGTCGATGGCCCCGGCCATGACGACCTTGCCGGAAACGTCATAGTCCTGATCCGGTCGTGCGCTGTCGCCGGGGTCGGCAACGATGCGTCCGTCGCGGATGTAGATATCGCGCACGGTTCCGTTTGCCCCGTTGGCGGGGTCATAGATACGTCCACCCTTGAGTCTGATCAACATTGGATGTTCCTAAAGTGCCTGCTCGATGGCCGTCAGGGCCTCTGCGACACTCGGCAGCGGACTGTCCGCGAGCTTGCGCAAGCGTATTGCCATGACGCCATCACTGCGGAAAAAATGTCCCGCATGGTGCAGGCCCGGTGTTGCTACCGGGATGAAGACTGCCGGTGCCTTGGTAAAGCGCATTGCCGGACTGCCGAGGACGATGGTCGGCACATCGGTTTCCGGCGGCAGGCGCAGCGGATCGAAGGCGGAAATCCATAACAACACGTCAGCATTTCTGCCGGCGAGCAGGCGATCAGTGCCAAAGTGATAAGCGTCGTATTCCGGGACGCCTCGTCCAAAACCGGTGCGCAAGGGGAGTCCGGTCTGCCAGAGCGTCACCTGATTGGCGGTGACGTCGGCGTCATTGCCTCCGAGCGGTAAGCCGGCGAATCGCGTCGTCTCGTTCAGGTCGGAGACCAGCCCGCAGATCGACTGCACGATCAACTCGCCATGCGGCTGATCAAGGTCGGCGGCAGCCCAGGCGACGACACCGTATTTCGCCTTGCGCATCTCGTCCGCCAGGCCGTTCAAGATTTCCATATCAAGGCCCGCAACCCGGACGGCTTGGAGCGGGCGATTCGCGACCAGACAGCGCAGCGCCCCAAAAACCTCGCCGAGCTTGTTTGTAGGGCAGTCCAACACGCGAGCATCCGCGGGCGCCTTCGGTCGGGCACCCAAATAGACTACAGATCGTTGCATCGGTCCATCGCTGAAGGGCGAGTCTAACGGGTCGATCAGGCGCTCTGCAAAGCGCGGAAAGCGACTGTTAGTCTCCGTGCCGACGATCAGCACGAAATCCGCACGGCTCCTGACCTCGGCAAAGGTCGTCACGATCCAGCCGCTGTCCTGGAGCACCAGCAGGTTGCGCGACAACGCTGTCGAATTCATGTGGTCCACGATTGCGCCGATCCGGTTGGCCATGCTCAGCGCAGCGCGAACTCCGCCAACGTCAGCAGCGAGGCCGCTGATCAGCGGCTGGCTTGCTTCCCGAAGCAGGACTGCTGCGCTGTCGACGCACTGTGCGAGCGGTGCGGAAAGATTCCCGATCGATCCATTCGCGCTCGGGGTCCCTGAATTGGCAGCGAACAATCGGGCACCTCTTTCGCATGCCTTGGCTTCGGCGCTAAGTGAATTTTCGCTAACCCGGATGTCAAGATCGTCGCAAGCAAGCCCGCAAAAGGGGCAGGAAACGTTGGTAATCAGTCGCGATTCAATGGGAAGGCTCATACCGGAATTCCGAGCATAATCAATTCGTCAGTCGGGTCGCAAATCCTACCCGTGGAGTTTATTCGCCGATTCAGTCGCAGGGATCGTGCCAGTGCAATAAATCGCCGCCAAAGTGCACCGGAAGTGCCCGGTACGTCCCTTCGCCGCCCCGGCCTTACTGATTGTGCTTGCCGCCATGCCAAACCCGGTAAATCGGCCTTGATCCGGGCGGGTCGTTTTGAATCTGCGCATGGCGCCAGCGCAACTCCCCCTTGCCTCGACACCTGAAACGAGTCGAACGGATTTCCGGTCTGTCATTCCGGGTATATCCTCTGTACTGTATCACTTTGATACCCTGAGCATGACCAAACCGGCGGACAGACGCTCCTTTCAAAGAGATCCCTTGACCGGGTTGCGTTGAGGGGTCCGGCGTGAGGGCGCCTCTCCCTGAAAGCCGTTCCCGGCCTCTCCGGCAGCAGTTTGTGCCCCGGTGACAAGGTTCGGCGTGATTCGAGGAGGCAACGAGGATGACAATCTGTGCCAATAACGGGGCGGAAGTTCCGATTATGGGGCGCACAAGGGAAGGCGCGCTGCCGATATCGTCACGATAGGCCGGTGGCAGGCTAGTTGCTTGCAAAGTGGGAATGACCCATATGACCATCCCATTCACGGCACGAGGGGCGCAGATCACGGTGCTTGCGCCGGCGCGACTGCACCTGGGATTCATGGACCTGAACGGCGACCTCGGCCGCAGCTTCGGAAGTCTTGGCCTGACAATTTCAAACTTGAGGACCGTGGTCGAGGCCGGGGCAGCAGATGAAATGAGTGCCGAAGGCGAGGACTGCACCCGGGCAATGCGTATCGCCGAGCGCCTCAGCGGTTTGCAGGGAATTCCGGGCAATGCCCGGATTGTTGTACGGCAGGCGATTCCTGCGCACGCTGGATTTGGTTCGGGCACCCAGCTCGCGCTGGCGGTCGGCAGTGCCCTGGCAAGGGTAAATGGATGGGATCTGTCGCCCAGGACCATCGCCCGGCTCTCCGGCAGGGGTGCCCGTTCCGGAATCGGCATCGGTGCCTTTGAAACAGGTGGCTTCATTGTCGATGGCGGGCGTGGCGCGGATGACTCGCCGCCACACGTAGTTTCCAGGTTGTCCTTTCCCGAATCGTGGCGCATCCTGCTCGTGTTCGACAGCCTTGATCAGGGTATCCATGGCAGCAACGAGTCGGCGGC
>CAIZKA010000197.1 GCA_903933395.1 uncultured beta proteobacterium
AGGCGATAAACGTTGTCGGTAAAAGCCGCACCCTCCTGCCTTTGTCCGGCGATGGTCGAGGCGAGGGCGACGGTGGGTGCGTCCGCGAACACCTGATTGCCCAGAAAATGATCCGGGTGGTGGTGAGTATTGAAGACGCGGATCACCGGCTTCGGCGTGATCCGGGCGATGGCGCGGCGCATCTGCTCGGCATAGAGCCGCGACGGGCCGCTATCGATGACCACCACCCCGTCCGCAGTCACCACGAAGGCCGTATTCACTATGTTGCCGCCGTTACTGCGGCTGAAATCTTCGGTCTTGCCGATCAGTACCCAGGTATCGTCGGCGATCTTGCGCGGTAGAAGCCCGTAGTCAAGGCTCTCGGCGGCCAGATGCGGCGCATGGACGACAGCACCGAGCATCAATGCGACGAAGACGCCTCCTGCCAGCTTTCGCAACAAGGCCGCGATCATTGGGCTACCTTGGCATTGATCCGGTTGCCGTTGTTGTCGCGGCCTACCAGCGTCAGACCGGGCGGCGGCGGGCCGGCGAAGTCGAAAGAGAAAACGGGGTTCTCGGAAACCGGTTCGAAGGTATCCAGGGTCATCCATTCCTTCCCCGAAGCATCCTGCAGCGACAGGCGTTCGATGTAGAAGGCGGGAATCCCCGGCGCTAGGCCGGTATCCATCGGATGCATGATGCTGAGCTTGACCCGGCTCTGGTTTTCACTCTGCCAGACACGGGACTGCACCTGCCCCAGGGTTTGGGTCCAGTTAGCCGAGCTGCGCCCGACGCTCGGCGCGGTGCAGCCACCACCGCTGGCATCGATCCAGATCCCGCCGACGTGCCAGACGCCATCGGCCGTCTGCGCCATGGCGCGCACCGGGCTACCCTGCTGCAGCTTCATGCGGAAATGCAGGGACGGCAAGGCCCCTTTCGAGGAAAACTCCAGGACCTTGACGATCGGGTTGAGGTCGGCGATTACCAGGACACGACGCACCCCGGGCAGGCCCGTTATCCTGATGCCGACCGGGACATTCATCGAATCTTCAGCGACCTTGGGCCCGCTGACGACCACCCGTGGATCGAAAACCACAGTCGCCGTGCCCAGGTAACGGTCTTTGAGATCCGTCCATTGCGGCGACTGCAGGGGATCGTCGCCCATTGCCGCCAAGGCCTGGCCGGCACTCATCAGACAGGCCGCGGCGACAGCAAGCGCACCACACAAACGCAACATATTTATCCTCGCCAGAATTCCAGATGTTACCGGAGCAAGAAAGGGGCCCGAACGGCCCACGATCCCGGCGCAGATTCTAACGCTCATGGAGACGGCAGAGCACCCGCAGAGAGTGAACGACGCGAAAGGCGAATTGATGGCCCGCCCCTCCCATCCGCTACGCGGCCCACGGCTGGCTTTGCACAGCCAGCCGGCTGCGGCGGCGCACCGCGTGCGGTGCGAAACCCCGCCTCGCCCCCCTCACGGGGAGGCTTCTAGCCAGTTCGCTTCGCTCGACTATTACACACTGCTCCGAACGAGATGCTTGACGGTAAGCAACGGTCTAGCGGGTTCGCGGCAAGGCAAAAACCACAAGGGCGCCACCCTGCTTGAAGCCGAAGTTCGCATTTCCGCCGGCGGCGACCGCCACGTACTGCACCCCGTCGACCTCATAGCTGACGGGCGGCGCGTTGACCCCCGCCCCGCATTGGAATTGCCAGAGCCGTTCCCCCGTTGCAGCGTCGAAAGCACTCAGGTGACCGTCACCCTCGCCGGTAAAGATCAGCCCGCCGGCGGTTGCCATGACACCACCCACCATGGGCTTGTCGGTTTTCTTCTGCCAGCGGATACGGCCCTGCTCCCGCGTCGAAATGGCCGTCAGCGTTCCCCAGTTGGGTTCGTCGATCGGCTCCAGGGAGGAGTAGCGCACGGC
>CAIZKA010000198.1 GCA_903933395.1 uncultured beta proteobacterium
ACCCTGCTGGCCATCCTGCTGCTGCTGGGCATCACGATATCGCTGGGTGCCGGCTACCACGTCTTCGGTACCGACAAGGTCGGCCAGGACGTGCTCTACCTGTCGCTCAAAAGCATACGCACGGGACTATTGATCGGGACGCTGACCACGCTGGTGATGCTGCCGCTGGCCGTACTGCTCGGGATACTCGCCGGCTATGTCGGCGGCTGGGTCGATGACGTGATCCAGTACCTCTACACCACACTCTCGTCGATCCCCGGCGTGCTGCTGATCGCCGCCGCGGTGCTGATGATGCAGGTCATCATCGACACCCATCCCGACTGGTTCGCCACTTCGGCAGAGCGCGCCGATGCGCGCCTGCTGGCGCTGTGCCTGATCCTCGGCATGACCAGCTGGACCGGTGTGGCGCGCCTGCTGCGCGGCGAGACGCTGAAGCTGCGCGAGCTGGAATTCGTCCAGGCGGCGCAGGCCTTCGGCGTCGGCCGCTTCGCCATCATGCGCCGCCACATCCTGCCCAACCTGATGCACATCGTGCTGATCGCGCTGGTCATGGATTTCTCCGGCCTGGTGCTGGCCGAGGCCGTGCTGTCCTATGTCGGTGTCGGCGTCGATCCCAGCACGATTTCCTTCGGCACCATGATCAATACGGCGCGCATGGAACTGGCGCGCGAGCCCATGGTCTGGTGGTCGCTGGCGGCGGCCTTCAGCTTCATGTTCGCCCTGGTGCTGGCCGCCAACCTGTTCGCCGACGCGGTGCGCGATGCCTTCGACCCGAGGTCGTCGGCATGAGCATTCTTTCCGTGAAGGACTTGTCCATCCATATCGGCGCCGCGCGGCCGGTCGATGGAATTTCTTTCGACATTGCCGCCGGTGAGTGCTTCACCCTGCTGGGCGAATCCGGTTGCGGCAAGTCGATGACGGCGCTGGGCCTGATGCGCCTCTTGCCGGCTGCGGCGCAGGTTGCCAGCGGCTCGGTCATGTTCGAGGGTCGCGAACTGCTGGCCCTGCCCGAGTCGGGCATGCGCGACATCCGCGGCGGCGGCATCGGCATGATCTTCCAGGAGCCGGCGACCAGCCTCAACCCGGTGCTGACCGTCGGGCGCCAGATCGTCGAGGCGCTGGAACTGCATTCGGCATTGCGCGGCGCGGCGGCGCGCGAGCGCGCGGAGGAACTGCTGACCCAGGTCGGGATTCCCGATCCGCGGCGGCGACTCGACGAATTCCCTTTCCAGCTTTCCGGCGGCCTGCGCCAGCGCGTGATGATCGCCATCGCCCTGGCCGGCGCGCCGCGCCTCCTGATCGCCGACGAGCCGACCACGGCGCTCGACGTGACGATACAGGCGCAGGTGCTGGACCTGCTCGACGACTTGCGGCACAGGCAAGGCATGGCGCTGCTCCTGATCACCCATGACCTCGGCGTCGTGGCGCGCATGGCCGACCGCGTCGGTGTCATGTACGCCGGGCAACTGGTGGAGGAAGCGCCGCGCACGGAATTCTTTGCTCAGCCGGCGCACCCCTACTCGGTGCGCCTGTTCGCCGCACTGCCGGACGCCGAACGGCGCGGCGGCCGGCTGGCGACGATTCCCGGCAGCGTGCCGGCGGCGGAAATCAGGCATATCGGCTGCCGTTTTGCCGATCGTTGCAGCGAAGCGGTACTCGTCTGCGCCGCGACACCGCCGCCCTGGCGCGAAATCGCGACGGGCCAGCGCGTGCGTTGCCATCTGCCGGGCGCGGCGCCGGCGGTTCTTCCAGGAGTCGGCGCCGGCGACACGGCGCTGGCGGCCGCATCCAGGCCGCTGCTCGAGGTCAGCGACCTGCAGGTGCATTTTCCGATCCGTCGCGGCATCCTGCAGCGCGCCGTCGGCGCGGTGCGCGCGGTCGACGGCATGTCGCTGCAACTCATGCCGGGGCGCACCCTGGCGCTGGTGGGCGAATCGGGTTGCGGCAAGACCACGGCGGGCAAGGCCATGCTGCAGTTGCTGCGGCCGACGGCCGGCAGCGTGCGGCTCGACGACGTCGAACTCACCACGCGCTCCGCCGATGAACTGCGGCCGCTGCGCGCGAAAATGCAGATGGTTTTCCAGGATCCGTTCGCCTCGCTAAATCCGCGTTTGCGCATCGGCGACATCATCGCCGAGGGCATGCTGGCGCTGGGAACCGGCGACAGCGGCGACAGCGGCGGCAATGGTGGCAGTGTCGGTAGCGATCGCGACACGGCGGCGAAGGTCGGGCCGCTGCTGGAGCAGGTCGGCCTGCGCGCGGACATGGTGAGCCGCTATCCGCACGAATTTTCCGGCGGGCAGCGCCAGCGCATCGCCATCGCCCGCGCCCTGGCGGTCCACCCGCAACTGCTGATCTGCGACGAGCCGACCTCCGCGCTGGATGTGTCGGTACAGGCGCAGATCCTCAACCTGCTCTCCGACCTGCAGCGAGATTTGAAGCTGGCCTACCTCTTCATCACGCACAACATCGCGGTGGTGGATTACCTGGCGCACGATGTGG
>CAIZKA010000199.1 GCA_903933395.1 uncultured beta proteobacterium
CCACCGCTTCGGCGGTGAAAATCACGATAGCGTAAGGGTGGTTCCACAACACCAGAGTGACGCTGCCCACCATCAGCGCACTCGCCACACCCAGTCGAGGTCCGAGCAGTTGCAGGGCGAGCATCGAGAAGATGCTGCCGAACAGGAAGTCGATGCTGTAAAAGACAGGGAAACTGAAGTAATTACCAGCCAGGCCAAGGCCGGTGAGGAGGGTAAAGATCAGCAGGGGGTTTCTCTTGGGGAAAAGCATCGGCTGTTCCTCAATTGCCTTCGGTGTTGATCTATTCACGCATGTTGTCAATCTACGAGCGAGGAAAAAGGGGGATTCCCTCACACACAAGCCAGGCACACGGTGTCAACTCGACAGGGGCGCCGTTGTTTTGCTCTGGTCGCATTCGATGCGCATCCCCTTGATGCCGCCGATCTGGTTGAACAGCGCCTGCGCTTCGCCAATGATCCGTGCCGGCTCTAGGACGATGGATTCGAGTTCGATCTTGAGCGTAACGCTTACGGTTAAGTGGGTGTGCTCATTGCACAGACTGAATATGGACCCGCCTGGAAAAAATGAACATCACCTGTATAGAGTATTTTTCCTACCAAGGATGAGGTTTCGGCGAGCGCCAGAGGCCACATCCTCCGCACCCACGCGGAAGTGCAAGCCGCTGGTGCGGGCGGCAGGCACGAATCCCTGGTCTCAAAGCCGAACCAGGTTCTCGCGAATGGCGTACTGAGTCAGTTTGGCGATGCTGTGCAGGCCGAGCTTTTGCATGATGTGGCGCCGATGGGTATCAACCGTGTTGGAAGAGATGAACAGGGCTTTGCCGATCTCGGACGAAATCTGGCCTTGGACGATCAACTCCAGCACCGCAATCTCGCGCCGGCTGAGCTTGGCCTGTGAGGCCTTGTCGGGCGGGCTGACGTCTAGCATTGCCGCTACCTCCGTGCTCAGGTAGCGTTTCCCGGCCACGACCGTGCGGACGCCCCGGATCAGTTCTTCGCGGCCATCGACCTTGCTGACGTAGCCCCGCGCGCCGGCATTCAGCATGTGCGCGACAAAGCGCCGTTCCTGGTGCGTGGATAATGCGAGGACCTTGACCGCCGGATTTTCAGTCAAGATCCGGCGCGTGGCCTCAATGCCGTTCAGCCCGGGCATGGCGACATCCATCAGCACCAGATCCGGCGCGAGCTTGCGCACCTGCGCCAGTGCCTCCTCGCCGTCGCTCGCCTCGCCCACCACTTCGATATCCGGCTCGCTGTCAAATATCATGCGCAGGGATTCGCGCATGATCAGGTGATCATCCACGAGCAGCAGCCGTATCATGGCTCGCCTCTTTCAGTCATGGCGATCCGGCCTCTGTTGCCGGTCTCCGGTGGCAACGCCAGCGTGATCAGCACGATCGTGCCATGGCCCGCATGGCTGTCGATCAGCATCTGCCCACCGATGAAGTCAATGCGCTGCTTGATGCTGAACAGACCGTAGCTTGAGTGTGTCGAGGAGTTCATATCCAGCGTCCGCGCCACGTCGAAACCGACCCCGTCATCTGACACGGTGATCTCCAGGTTATCGGTTTCCGCGTCCACCAACATACCCACTTCCGCCTCGCTGACCTGGGCGTGCTTCGAAATATTGATCAGCAGCTCGCGCACTATCCTGAACAGGGTGGCTGCCACTATCTCGTCCAGTGTCACGGCTTCTCCCGGGTACACTTTGACGTTGAGGCCGTAGGTTCGCTGCATTTCTTCGGAAAGCCAGTCCAGTGCTGCGCCCAGGCCGTACTGGTGCAGCACTGGCGGACTCAATTGCGAAGAGAGCGAACGCACCGATTTGTTGCAACGGTCGAGCAGGATCGTGACCGCCCCCAACTGACGCTGCAGCTTGTCATTGTCTGCAACATCAGACGAGGCCATGATCGCTTCAAGCTTGAGCTTGGCGACAGCGAGATCCTGGCCCAGGTCGTCGTGCAGATCCACCGCGATAGTGCGCCGCTCCAGCTCCTCCGCTGCCAACAATTGCTTCCCTATGGCGAGCAACTCGGCGCCGCGCTCTTTCACCATCGCCTTCAGGTGCTGCTGGTTTCTGAAATTTGTCGCTTCGATTTGCTTGCGCCCGGTAATGTCGGTCAGGGCGATGCGCAGCGCCGTGTCACCAGCGCCGACCTTCTGCGTTGCACAATCCAGCTGCGCCGGAAATACCGAGCCATCGCCGCGCTGCAGGGTCACTTCGACACTGTCTTTGCCGTTCTGTTCCATCATGGTCAGGAACAGCGTCAGCCAGCGACTCTCGTCTTCGGCAATGACCAACGAGGTGAAGGGGCGCTGCAGCAGAGCCTTGCGCTCCATGCTCAGCATTCTGGTGGCAGCGAGGTTGATCTCCTTGATCATGCCGTGCGCCGTGATCGAGAGATAACCGACAGGGGCGAAGTCGTACAGATCGACATAGCGATCACGCGAATCCTCGAGCTCGTCCTGTGCCTGGCGCAAGGTATCGTTCTGCATCTCCAGTTCGATCTGGTGCACCCGCAGTTCTTGCAGGATTTTTTTGGATTCTTCGGGTGACAGGAACCTGTCGCTTCTCGATTCCTCGCTAAGCGTATGCTGGATCATGGCTTCCGCCCGCAGACGCAGCGATGACTCCCGCAGCTTCTTTTCGTCGAGCGGGTTCATGAAACCCCTTCGTTGGGATGGTTTTGCTTATGCATTGCATAGTACGCCCGCCCAGGGTCCCGTCCCTATTTATTCTGAATGGCGGGTTGACGCTTGGAATCCGGTGCTTGAAACGCCGCATTTTCGGCGCTAACGCACTCTACATGGCAAAGAACACCGGACGTAATCGCGTAATCGTACTGGATTGGGCCGACCGCTTAGCTGCGTTGAGCAGTCCGTCGGAATCTCGATGAATGAGCAGAATCAATGCCCGCTAGTGGCCG
>CAIZKA010000200.1 GCA_903933395.1 uncultured beta proteobacterium
TGCGCATCCAGCTGGTGGAAGGCGACCTGCTGATGGTGGTGGCGATCATCGGCTGGGCCAGCTACAGCTGGATGCTGGTGCGGCCGCCGGAGCACATGCGGGGTGCCGCGCGCCCCGCCTGGGACTGGGCCGAATTCCTGTTGGCGCAATGCCTGTTCGGGGCCTGCGCCGCCTTTGCCGCCGCCGGAATCGGCGAGGCGGTGGAAGCCTCGATCACGCCGCGCTGGTCCTGGCAACTCGTCGCCACCATCATCTTCATCGCCGTCGGCCCTTCGATCCTCGCGTACCGTGCCTGGGGCCTGGCGGTGGCGGAAGCCGGCCCGGCCATTGCCGCGGTGTTCTACAACTTCACGCCACTGATCACCGCCGTCCTGTCAGTCGTTGTCATCGGTGAATGGCCGCAGCTCTATCACGGCGCGGCGTTCCTGCTGATCGTCGCCGGCATCCTGGTCGCCTCGCGCAGCGAAGCGGCGCGGCGGGTCTGAGCTGTATGGAAGTCGGCGCTGGGCGGAGCGGGGGTTTCGCAGAGCACTGCTCTGCGCCCGCGAAGCCGGCAGGCTGTGCAAAGCCTGCCGTGGGGGGACGGCGATTTCCTGGTGCGCACTTTTAGGCTCTGGATCCGCAGGCTGGGTCAGAGACATTTGAGTTTCATACGCAGGTCGCAGAGCCGCCGATCTCGCGATCTGTCATTGCCGTCGCTACCTCGCAAGTAGCTTATAAGCTACAATATCAACATGACCGAAGTCTTCCGATACCAGACGGCGAGCGGCGAAGAACCCGTTACTGATTGGCTTCACTCCTTGCGGGACAAGCAGGCGCAGGCGAAAGTGAGAATCCGCCTGAAAAGGCTGGAGGTTGGAATCTTCGGCGATTGCGAGTCGGTGGGCGACGGCGTTATGGAGTTGAGAGAGCACCTGGGTGCCGGCTATCGGGTCTATTTCGGCCGGCATGGTCAGTCGATCGTCATTCTGCTCTGTGGCGGTTCGAAGAAGACACAGGCATCAGACATCAGGAAGGCCAGGGAATATTGGTCCGACTGGAAACGGAGGCAGACATGAGCAAGAAAATAGTGGCAGCCATTTCGCATCATGAGCGTGAAGTCGCGGAACTTCGTGCCGATCGGGAACTGGCCGTGGAATACCTCAAGGCGGCGATGGAATCCCTCGACGATCCGGATGACCGCGCCGCAGGACTGCTGGCGCTTCGCACCGTCGCCGAGGCTTACGGCGGGCTGGGTGCAGTCGCGGCCGAAGCCGGTATCAGCCGGGAGGCGCTATACAGAGCACTTTCCGCCAAGGGTAATCCCACGCTGAAAACCATCCTCGCGGTGCTGAAGGCGGTGGGAATGAAGCTGTCCGTGGAACCAGGGCAGCACGCTGCGGCTTAACGAACTAGAGGGGGCAGCTTCGATTTTGTTTTGACCTGATCTGCTCACAAAAGTCGGCTCCGGCGCTACGGCGATTCGCTGGTAGCTAGCTTCACACCCGCCATGAAAACAGCCCCGGAAACCTTGCGGTCCCGGGGCTGCTTTAATGCTGCGCGTAACTTGCGATGCTCTGGTCAGCCGCAGGTCCCCACCGCGCCGCAGGCGCTGCAGAAATCGCAGCCGTCCTTGCGAATGACGGTGTAGTTGCCGCACTCGGCGCACAGCGAGCCCTGCATGACCTTGACGCCGCCGCTCTTCTGCTCGGGGACTTCGAGGATGCCCATTTCGCGGGTCGGATAGCCGTTCTCGTCGAGGATGCCGAGCATGGCGTAGCGGTGCATGATCAGGCGCGCGATGTAGGCGACCGTCGACGGCCAGTTCTGCTGCTTGCTGGAACCGGGGACGCGGGCCATGAAGTCGCCCAGCGGTTCGGCGTAGTTGGTCAGCTTGCGCAGCTTCATGCCGATCCAGGCCGGATCGAGGACGCGCATGTCGAGCGAGAGCAGGCGCGTCAGGCCGTCCAGGGCGCGCGGGTAGTGGCCGGAGAGCCA
>CAIZKA010000201.1 GCA_903933395.1 uncultured beta proteobacterium
CTGGAGACTTCGCCACTGACGATGGCGGCAACGCGCCGCTCGGTAACGGGCCAGTCTTCCGGCGCGATCAGTTCGTGCCAGTCCCGCCCGAGCAGGGCCGCCGCGGAATTGGCATGGAACAACCCTGCCGCACGGTCATTGGCGAAGATGATTCGGTTATCGCGGTGAACGAAAATGGCATCCTGCGACAGCTCGAAGAAACTGCGGTAGCGCGTCTCGCTTTCGCGCAGCGTGGCTTCCCGTTGCGCTACGGTCTCCAGCAATCGATTGAAACCACCGATCAGTCTGGAAATCTCGTTCCGTCCCGTGACGGGCAAGGGTCGCAGCGGCTGGCCGGTGTCAGCCATGGCGCCCAGCCTTTCCGCTGTCTCGAGAATCGGTGAAAGCTCGCGTCGCAGCATCCACCAGGTCAGGCCACCCGCCAGCAGGGTCAGGAAGATCGTTACAAGAAACATGCGCTGCTGCATGGCGTGAATCGGAGCAAAGGCTTCGGCGGTGGGAAGTGTGAGCCCCAGCATCCAGCCGGCGGCAGGAATGCCCCGGGCAGAGCCCAGCACTTCCGCTCCCAGCGGGGTGGTGTAGACGGCAGCACCCTCGTAGCCTTCGAGAAAACGGTCCAGTGCCGGGTTGATGCCGGGCGTGGGCAGCGGTTGCATGACGCGGCTCTTGTCGGTGGCGGTGACAACCAGCCGATCTTGCGGTATGAGCAGCACATAGCCGCCGGTTTTGCCGTAGGGAATAGCTGCAAGCTTGTCCAGGAAGTTGGGCCGTGCCAGATGGGTCACGCCTCCCAGGGCACCGATTATCCGGCCCTGATCATCGCGAATCGGCGCCGTCATGCCGAAAACAGGCGCCAGCAACGTCTTGCCCATGACCGGGCGGCCGATGGTCGATTTCCCGTCCTTGAGCGCGGCGGCTACGGTGTCGATGGCCATGTAGTTGACGCCGATCCGTCCTGTCGCCAGGGGAACGTCGGCAATCGCGGTGCCATCGAGCCGGTGCACGATGACGCCGCCGTTGAACAGTCGCTGCAGAATCGGCAGCCGCTCGACGAATTCCTGCAGTGCCGCCGGATTGCCCAGCATGGCGGGGCTGATGGTGGCGGCCACGGCTTCCAGCCCGCGCAGGCGGTCGTCCAGTTCGTGATCGATTTTCGCAGCCACGATCGATACGGTCGAGATCTGCTGAGCGCCCAACAGCGCCTGCAAATCGTCGCGCAGCATCCGGATGCTGTAGAAGGCCAGCGACCAGATGCCGATCAGGAAAATGGCCAGCGTGAACAGCGTCACCCGGGCCTTCATCGACCGCCATTGAAAGAAGGCCCTCAGGTTCATGCGAACTTCACCGTCGATGATCCTGTTTGGTGACGACGGGGGCCGTCAGTTTCAGGCGCGTCAGCATGAAATCCTGTGCATCGCGCTCATAGCTCAGGTGCGCGCCCTGTTCCGGCAGCAGCGAGCGCACCAGTCGCAAGCCGGTGCCGAGTCCGGCGCCGGTGTCGAAGTCGAAGCCGAAGCCGGCGACCCCGCTCGCGGCGTTGCGGATCACCAGTTGCGCGCTGCTGCCGTTGGCGCTGAGCGACACGCTGGGCGCGCTGTCGGGCGGCGAATGCTTGACGGCATTGAGGATCAGTTCGTTGAGCACCAGCGCGATGGACACCGCCTCGCTGGTTTCGATGCGCACCGGCCGGAAGGTGGTGTGCTCGTGTTCGATGTTGAACCGCACTGGGCGGTGCGACAGCTCCGATACCGCCTGGCAGATCCTGTCGACGCTGTCGCAAAAACGGATCGCCTCATCGGGATGGGTGCTTTGCAGGCCATGCACCACGGCAATGGCGTTGACCTGGCTGATCGCCGTTTCGAGTCGCGGGTCGAGTTCGACGAAGCGGCCCAGCTCGCGCTGCAGCAGTCCGGCGACGCTTTGCAGATTGTTCTTGATGCGGTGATGCACTTCGCGTACCAGCGTGTCGCGCTGTTGCCGGGCGAACGCCAGGCGCCGCTCTTCGGCCTGCCTGGACTCGGTGATGTCGATGACCGCCGATTGGTA
>CAIZKA010000202.1 GCA_903933395.1 uncultured beta proteobacterium
CGCAAGAGGCTTCGCCACCCTCGAACCCTATCTCGAATTCGCCAGCCATATCGACGAGAGTCGTCAGTCCCTGCTGGCATTCCTGACCAACGCGCGGAGCGAAGGCAAGCGCGTTTGTGGTTTGGGCGCATCCACCAAGGGAAATGTTCTCCTTCAATATTGCGGCATCGACTCCACCGATATCGATGTCATCGGAGAGGTTAACCCGGACAAGTTTGGCTCCGTCACCCCGGGTACCTGGATCCCGATTGACTCGGAATCGAAGGTATTGGCGTCCAACCCTGACTACCTGCTTGTACTGCCATGGCATTTCAGGGAGTACCTCGTACGCAACCCGGTGCTAGCCAATCAAAACCTAGTATTTCCACTACCAGCACTTGAAGTCGTGCGAACCTGACCGGAACATACGCCGCTCATGTTCATCCACGAAGACCTATACGCACAGATCCTTCAGTCGATGCCGATCCCCTGCGTGGACCTCGTCGTGACGGATCATGCCGGGAGGATATTGTTGCTGCGTCGGAGAAATGAGCCCATGGCTGGGCAATGGTGGTTTCCCGGAGGACGCGTGCTGTTCGGCGAGCCTCGCTCTCAAGCAGCGAAGCGAAAGCTGAAGGAGGAATGCGGGCTTTCCCAGGGCGATGCGTTCGAGGAACTGGGAACATTCGATTGGTTTTTCAGCTTTGGCGAAGGGCAGAGAGTTCACTCCGTCACCACGCTCTTCAAGGTTATCGTGGATTCCATGAACGACATCACGCTGGACCAGCAGAGTTATGAAGCGCACTGGGATTACCCGCGAGACTGGTTGCAGACAGGCCTTGATCCGATGATGCTGGAAGGGATTGCAACGGTGATTATCAAATGACGCAAGAGAATCCAAAGGATTATTGGGACAAGAATATCGACAACTGGGGTAAGTTCTACCTTGAGTCTTCTCATTCAGATGAAGAATTCAACTCCCCAAGTTGGCTGACGAAACTGTATCGTCGCCTAATTGTCCCCATCGAGGCGCGTTTGATGGCTAAGCGCTACCAACTAACGATGGATTTCATTGAACGATACGTCAAGCCTAGAATGCTTGTGGCTGATGTCGGTTGCGGGACCGGAATATTTACGGTAGAGATATTGAAGCGGGGCGCACGAGTTATTGCGATAGACATTTCCACCTCATCGTTGGAAGCAACCAGACAAAACATTGCTAATAATGTTCCAGAACTATTGGACTCAGTGCAATTTCTGCAAATGAATGTCTCGGAAAAACCAATTCCAATTGTGGACATTGCGATTGCAATGGGTGTTACCCCCTACGTGATTGAGATTGAATCCTTCTATGGCAACATACTCTCTCGAACTCGCATTTTCTATTGTCTCGTGCTTGACCCGAAGCATTGGGCAAACAGAATACGACGCGCTTTCCCTTTGTTGAACGTGCGCAAAGTGCATTGCTTTCATCGCAACCGCATCGATGACATCCTACGCCGCAACAACTGCGCCCTAGTCGAGCGCCGCGATTTTGCAAGCGGCTATCTCGATATAGCTGAATCAACCAGGTGACGGATAGCCTTTGTCTGCACAAATCATCCCATGGGCTAAGCCTGACTTCTGGGGTAAAGAGCGCCAATACGTTGTCGAGGCCTTGGACTCGACCTGGATATCCGGCGGCCCCTTCGTAGACCAGCTTGAACAAAGTTTTTCCGCCTTGTCCGGCGGTGCGCGGGCGCTCGCCGTGTCGAACGGCACAACGGCAATTCACCTGGCCTACCTCGCCATTGGCATCCAGGCCGGCGATGAGATCGTGGTCCCCGGCTTCGGCTTTCTCGCCGCCGCCAACGTCGCCCTGCATATGGCTGCCCGTCCGGTATTCTGCGAAGTGGACCCGCGGACCTGGTGCATGCGAGCCGAAGACGTCGCGCCTGTGCTCACGGCCAGAACCAGGGCAATCGTCGTCGTCCATACCTATGGCAACGTGTGCGACATGGCCCCGATTCTTGCTCTGGCCAACCAACGGGGCATACCGGTCATCGAGGATGCCGCGGAAGCCTTCCCGTCCCGCTACCGGGGGCAGTTGGCCGGCACGCTGGGAACCATCGGCACCTTCAGCTTTCAGGCCACCAAGACCATCACCACCGGCGAGGGCGGCATGGTAGTTACTCGCGACGACGCCCTGTGCGAACGGATGATGCTTTACCGCAGCCACGGCCTGCGGCGCAAGAAGCACTACTGGCACGAAGTGCCCGGCCTCAATTGCCGCCTGACCAACATGCAGGCGGCGCTCGGCTGTGCCCAGATGGAAAAACTGGGCCGCATCGTTGCGGAACGGCTCAGGGTCTATGCCACCTACAGCAGCCGCCTGGCCAGAATGTCAGGCGTCACGCTGCAGGTTTTTCGGCCCGAGGTCGAACCGGTTGTCTGGGCGATCGCCGTCCAGCTCGACCCGGCGGTATTTCCGCAGGGGCGCGACTCCGTGCTGCAGCAGATGCTCGAAGCGGGCATAGAAACGCGGCCCGGTTTCTATTCGCCGGGCCAGCTCGAATACTTCGATTGCCCGCCACTTGCGACCTGCGACGCACTCGCGGCGTCCATCGTCAGCCTGCCCAGCTACCCGACGCTGACCGAGCCCGAAATCGAACGCATCTGCACACAACTGGCCAAGCTGGGCCGATCCTGAACTCCTTCACCGCTGCCGCCATGCACCAGACCATACAAACCAATCCCGACGTCGTTTCCGACTACATCGCCATGGCGCCACTCGCCCTTGCCTTCGAACGGGTGATGGAATGCCGCATCCTGGCCGGCCAGCCATTCGAACGACCGGTACTGGACATCGGCTGCGGCGAGGGGCTGTTCGCAAAAATCCTGTTCGCCGAACCGCTCGACACCGGCATCGACCCCAACCCGCGCGAACTCGCGCGCGCACGCGAGCTCGGTGCCTATGCCGAACTGATCGAATGCCGCGGGGATGCGATCCCCAAGGCGGACGGCAGCTACCGGACGATACTTTCCAACAGCGTGATCGAGCACATCCCCGACATCCAGCCGGTGCTGCGCGAAATGTTTCGCTTGCTGGCGCCGGGCGGGCGCCTGTACCTGACGGTGCCGTCGAACCATTTCGATGAATATACCTGGATCAGCCAGTTTCTCTCGGCGTTGGGTCTGAAGGAATTGCGGCGGCGATTCGGGGATTTCTTCAACCGCTTCTGGGCCCATTACCATTACCACACCCCGGAGCGCTGGCGTGAAATCGCGACCACGGCCGGCTTCGAGGTGGTCGAAGTCCACAGCTACGGGCCGCGGCGTGCCTGCATGTTGAATGATTTACTGGTACCGTTCAGCATTCCCGAATACCTCACAAAGAAATACCTCAACCGCTGGACTCTCTTCCCGCGCCTGCGCCGGATCATCCTGGCGCCGCTTGCCTTCCTCGGCGGGCTGATATTGCGCGGCGCCGAGAAGAGCGAAACGGGCGGACTGGTCTTCCTCTCCCTCAGGAAGGCGGGCTAGCGTGGGCGACCGCAGCGTTTCGATCATCCTGCCGACCTATAACGAGTCGGGCAACATCGTGAAGCTCGTCGGCGCCGTGGCAGCGAACATCCCGGCCGGCTGGGATTTCCAGATCCTGGTGGTCGACGACAACAGCCCGGACGATACTCTCGGCGCCGTCGCTCGCGCCTTCGGCGACGACCCGCGGGTAGTACCGATCCTGCGCACGGAAGACCGCGGCTTCGCCAAGTCGATCCGCGCCGGCATCGAACGGGCAACCGGCGAGCAAATCATCGTCATGGATTCCGATCTCACGCACGACCCCGTCGAGATCCCGAAACTCCTGCATGTCGGCGCGGTGTACGACTTCGTCAGCGGCTCACGCTTTTGCGCCGGCGGGCGCATGGTGGATACCACCCACTACCTGTTGTCCATGGGATACAACTGGCTGCTGCGCCTGTTGATCCGCACCCAGGTACAGGACAATCTGGGCGGCTACTTTACGGCCCGGCGCGACACGTTGCTGGGCCTGCCGCTGGACGAAATCTTCTTCGGCTACGGCGACTACTATTTCCGCCTGCTGCATTTCGTGCAGAAGTCGGGGTTCTCCATCGTGGAAGTTCCGGCCGCGTACCTGCTGCGTAGCGAGGGAAACAGCAAGTCCAACTGGACCCGCATGCTGATCACCTACACCCTCGGCGCCATCAGGCTGAAGCGGCGCATCCGCCAGATCGAGTTCTGAGCACCCGCCAGCCACACGCCACCCCGATGGAAAAAACGCGCAAGCGACTCTTCCTGGCCGTGAATCTTGCCGCCCTTGCGGTCATTCTGTACTGGATGCGCGAGCACATTTCGTTCGCGGAGGTCGTCGGCCAGCTGAGGGCCCTTCCCCTGGAAGGATTGATTGGCGCACTGGCGCTGAACGTCGCCGTGCTCGGCGTGTATGCCGTCCGGCTCGCACTGCTGCTTGGATCGCGGCGTCTGCCGGCACTGGCGGTCGTGATCATCGGCTTCGGCATGAACGGTGTGTTGCCTTTCCGGCTCGGCGAGGTAGCCAAACTGGCCTACGCCCGGCAGCTATTCGGCATCGCGACGCCGCGCCTGATTGCCGCCACGGCGGCTGAAAAACTGATGGACCTGTGCGCCTTGTTGCTGCTCGGTTTCATTGCAAGCCAGTTCGTCGTCGCACCTTATCTTGATCGCGGTGTCGCCATCGCCTCCCTGCTTGTCGGCGGGCTGGTACTGGCGATAGCCATCGCCTTCCTCGCGTTGACACACTGGGAACGCTCCGGCAGGCAGACCCACAGCTGGATCGCTGACGCATTCGACACCCTGCGCGAGCAGAAGGACAAAACACGGGTCATCCACCTGGCATCCTTGACCATCGTCATCTGGGCAATAACCGTCACGTCCATTTACTGGATGTTCAGCACCGTATTTCCGCAGTTCTCGCTTTCCGATGCCGGCGTGCTGACACTCGTATTGGCACTGGCGATCGCCATCCCCAGTGCGCCCGCCGGCCTCGGCGTCGTTGAGGCAGCAATCGTAGCCTACCTGCATCAGGCCCTGCAGGCAGAACCCAACCAGGCGCTGGCCTGCGCACTGGCATTTCACTTCATCGTGGTCTTGCCGCAGGTGTTGGCCACTGCAGCCATCTTGCTGGCTACATCCTTTCGACGGCGCGGGTTTAAGCGCTAATTGCCCTTCTTCCGCAAAAGCCAATCCATATCGATCACCCTCGTCGCCATGACCCATGTGGCGAGGAAAGTCAGTAACTGCGATACGGCGGTCGCCTGCGCCGCGCCTATTCCGCCATTCCACTGGATCAGCGCGTAGCACAGGGGAATGTTGAGTGCGCCCACTGTCAGGGTCACCGCAGCGAGGCGCTCCGTCTTGCCGCTGAACTGAATGTACAG
>CAIZKA010000203.1 GCA_903933395.1 uncultured beta proteobacterium
CCCGACGCGATCTGGCGCGGCAAGAAGCAGAAGTCCTCACCCTGAACCGGAGACACCATGAAACTCGTCCGCTATGGCCCGAAAGGCCACGAAAAGCCCGGCCTGATCGACGCCGGCGGCACGCTGCGCGATCTGTCTGCCCATGTCGCCGGCATCGGCTGGGATGAACTCTCCGCCGCCGGGCAAAAGCGCCTGCGCGCGCTGAATCCTGCCGCCTTGCCCGCCGTCCCCGGCAAGCCGCGTTACGGCGTGCCCTTCACCGGCATTTCCAAGATCGTCGGCATCGGCCTCAATTACCGCGCTCATGCCCTCGAAGCCAAGATGCCGATCCCGACTGAGCCCGTGATGTTCATGAAGGCCACTACCTGCATCAGCGGCCCCAACGATCCGGTTGTGATGCCCATCGGCAGTACCAAGCTCGACTGGGAGGTAGAACTCGGCATCGTCATCGGCCGCGAAACCCGTCACGTAGCCGAGGCCAAAGCCCTCGATCACGTCGCCGGCTACTGCGTGTTCCACGATGTCTCGGAACGCAGCTTCCAGCTCGAACGCGGCGGTCAGTGGGACAAGGGCAAGGGCTGCGACAGCTTCGGCCCCATCGGCCCCTGGCTGGTGACGAAAGACGAGGTTGCCGACCCGCAACAACTCCGCCTGTGGCTCGACGTCAATGGCGAACGCATGCAGGACTCATCCACCGCCGACATGATTTTTTCCTGCGCCGAAATCGTCAGTTATGTCTCGCGCTTCATGACGCTCTTGCCCGGCGACGTTATCTGCACCGGCACGCCGCAGGGTGTCGGCATGGGCCGTGGCCGGTTTCTGAAGGTCGGCGACAGGATCAGGCTCGGTGTCGAGGGTCTGGGGGAGCAGAAACAAACGGTGGTCGCCGCACGATGAGGCCGGAGGCGCAGAACCAGCCGGGCCGGAAGTCGGCGCCGGCGACACGGCGCGATGTGTGGCTTGTCGGGCGTCAGGACCCGTTCGTCATCCTCGGGGTCCAATAAAAAGCCCACCGCAAGGGTGGGCTCGTTGCGCGGCACAGGGGGAAATCAGGCGGCCGCTTGCGCCGGTATCTGCCGGCTGTGGTGCGTGATGCGGTTCCTGGCGTCGACATACACCAGATCGGGCTCGAAATTCTGCAGCTCGATTTCATTCATCATGGCGTAGGTGGCGATGATCAGCAGGTCGCCGGTGGCGGCCTTGCGCGCCGCGGCGCCGTTGACTGAAATGGTCCCGCTGCCGCGTTCGGCGCGAATGGCGTAGGTGGTGAAGCGCTCGCCGTTATTCACGTTGTAGATGTCGATCTGCTGGTATTCCTTGATGTCGGCCGCTTCCAGCAGCGCTTCATCAATGGCGCAGGAACCCTCGTAGTGCAGCTCGGCGTGGGTAACGGTGACCCGGTGCAGCTTGGATTTCAGCATCGTGCGTTGCATTGTCAGACCTTTCTCATGCAAAGGCGGCAACCAATCAGGAGCCGTCGGGCAAGACCCGGACTCCCGTCCCTTCCACTACTGGCACACCGCCGGCATGAGCGCATCGCGGTGACCTAAACTTCCAGATTGTCGATGAGGCGCGTGCTACCCAAACGCGCCGCCGCCAACACCACCAACCCGGAATCGTGAGCGGACGGCAATTGTAGATCAAGTTTTTTGCGCAAGGCAACATAATCCGGTGTCCAGCCATTCAAACTTAATTTATTCATGGCCTTGGACTCAAGTGCAGAGTAGTTTTTTGCGCCGTTTCTGACCTCGTTTGCCAAATCCGTGATCACCCGGTACAGCCGTGGCGCCTCGGCGCGTTCCCCGGTCGTCAGGTAACCGTTGCGCGATGACAAGGCCAGGCCGTCTTCCGCCCGCACCGTTTCTCCACCAATGATCTCGATGGGCAGGTTGAATTCGCGCACCATGTTGCGGATTACCATCAACTGCTGGTAATCCTTCCTGCCGAACAACGCAACATCGGGCTGGGCGATCAGGAACAGCTTCATGACCACCGTGGCGACACCGCGAAAATGCCCGGGGCGGAACTCGCCGTCGAGGATGCCTGCCTGCTCCGGCGGCGGCTCGACGTGATAGGACTGCGGCTGCGGATACATTTGCGCTTCGTCCGGCGCAAACAGGTGCTCGACGCCCGCGGCCGCGAGCTTTTCACAATCTGCGGCGAAGGTACGCGGATAGCTGTCGAAATCCTCGCCGGGACGAAACTGCAGTCGATTGACGAAGATCGTCGCAATTACCTGGTCGGCATGGCCCCGCGCCACGGTCATCAGGGCGATGTGCCCCGCGTGCAGGTTGCCCATGGTCGGTACCAGCGCTACGCGACCTGACTTGCTTCGCGCAGCCCGCAGCGAAGCGATGGTTTCGTGAATCTGCATGGCGCGTGTTTCAGTAGGTATGTTCGGGGGCCGGGTATGTGCCATCCTTGACCGCCTTGACGTAGGCGATCACGGCGGCATCTATGCTCATCGCACCTTCCATGAAGTTGCGTACAAAACGCCCCTTCTTGCCCGGATAGACGCCCAGCATGTCGTGCAGCACCAGCACCTGCCCGTCGCAATCCTTGCCGGCACCGATGCCGATGGTGGCGCAGACCTTGAGCAATCCGGTGATCTCGCCGGCGAGCAGCGCCGGGACCATCTCCAGCACCATCAGCGCCGCGCCCGCCTGTTCCAGCGCCACGGCTTCGCGCTTCATGCGCGTGGCCCCTTCCTCGTCACGCCCCTGCACCCGGTAGCCGCCCAGCGCATGCACCGACTGCGGCGTCAGTCCGATATGGGCGCAGACGGGAACGCCGCGCTCGACCATGAAATGCACGGTCTCCGCCATCACCTCGCCGCCTTCGAGCTTGACCATCTCGGCGCCCGCGGCCAGCAGCTTGCCAGCGTTGCGGATGGCCTGCTCCTTAGACTCGTGATAGGCGCCGAAAGGCAGGTCGGCGACCAGCATCGGCCGGCTTGGCAGCGCCGCGACGCAGGACGTGTGATAGACCATGTGTTCCATGGTCACCGGGAGGGTGGAGGTCTTACCCTGGATCACATTGCCCAGCGAATCGCCGACCAGCATGACGTCGACGCCGCAGCGGTCTTCGAGTGCGGCAAAGCTGGCGTCATAACAGGTGAGCATCGCGATCTTATCGCCGTCGCGCTTCATGCGCCCCAGTTCCGGCATCGTGATCGGCTTGTGGCTGGCTAAATAGGTCATGGCGAACGGAAAATGAAGTAAACGGCCGCTAGGATACACAAACCCGCACGCGGATTCAGACCGGATGCGGTAGCAACTTTTCGATTTGCTGGTCGGCACACTGCAGCAGCAGGTCCGCCACGCGTCCACGCCTGGGAATCATCAGTTGCGGCGCGATCTCGGCCAGCGGCGCGAGCACAAATGCACGCTCGTGCAGCCGCGGATGCGGCAGCGTCATCGCCGGATCGTCACTCAGTTCGTCGCCGAAGAGCAGCAGGTCGAGATCCAGCGTGCGCGGCGCGTTTTTCACGCTGCGCCGGCGGCCGAAACGCTCTTCGATCGCGAACAGCGACTCGAGAACAGTCGGCGCCGGCAACACGGCGATCAGTTCGACCACGGCGTTGATGAAGTCCGGCTGATCCCTGAGACCCATGGGCGCCGTCCGGTACAGCGAAGACGCGGCG
>CAIZKA010000204.1 GCA_903933395.1 uncultured beta proteobacterium
CTTGCAGATAGTCCGGGCCAGGGGCGATAATCAAATCAGCGGGTAGACAAGCAACCCGCCGATTGATGGGCGCATTGAGGGGTGCAAACAAAAAGCGCCACGAAAGGCGCTTGATTACGGGGTAGATGGCGGAGAGGGTGGGATTCGAACCCACGGATGCCTTGCGACATCGCCTGATTTCGAGTCAGGTACATTCGACCACTCTGCCACCTCTCCGCGAGGCGCGGATTATACCTGCGAAGCGACGGTCGTCACAGGGAGGGAAAGCGTTGTCGAAACTGCTTCGCCTTGTCTGCTGCCTTGCACCAATGATGCTGACGGCGTGCGAACGCATCGAACCGCCGGAAACGGAAGGCAAGCTGGTTGTCGCGATCCGCGAAACACCAGCCTTCTTCGAGGAAAACGGGAGTGCCACGGCCAGCGGCTTCGAGCATGACCTGGTCACGGCCTTTGCCGACAGTCTCGGCCTCAAACTGCAGTTCATCAAGGCTACCGACCCCTACGAACTGAATGACCTCGCGCTGTCCGGGCGGGCCCACCTCGCCGCCTCGATGCCGCTGGGCAATGCCGCCCTGCAGTACTCGACGCCGATCCGCAGCGTCACGCAGTGGATCGTCGGCCATGACGATGCATTGGGACCGGAACAGCTTTCCGATCTGGCCGGGCTCACCGTCGAGGTGGTGGCGGGCTCGGCGCTGGCGGATACCCTGCGCGGACTGGACGAAAAATCGCGGCCGCAGGTCGTCGAAGTCCCGGGCGTCACTGAAATGGAGCTGCTGGCCCGCGTCGCCGAGCGCAGGACGGAACTGGTCGCGGTGCATGACATCCACCTCGACCTCGGCGTCAACTTCCATCCGGAACTGAGCCCCCGCGTGCAATTGTCGGGGAAGCTGGAGTTCGGCTGGGCCTTTGGCGGCAAGGATGCCGTCGCGCTGCGCGACAAGGCCGACGCCTTCATTGCCGGCGTACGTGCCGACGGCACACTGGCGCGCATCCATGACCGCTACTTCGGCCACATCAAGCGCATCAATGCCGCCGGCATCTCCCGGTTTCTCGACGACGCCCGGACCAGGCTGCCTGCCTGGCGCCAGCACTTCCAATCGGCCCAGGACCTGACCGGGATCGACTGGCGGCTGCTGGCCGCGCTGGCCTACCAGGAATCCAAATGGGACCCGCTGGCGACCTCGCCCACCAACGTGCGCGGCATGATGATGCTGACCGAGGACACGGCCGATTACCTGCGCGTCAAAAATCGCCTCGATGCGCAGGAAAGCATCCGCGCCGGCGCCCGTTACCTGGCCGAACTGGCGGAGCAGATTCCCGGCGCACAGCATCCGGACCGCCTCTGGCTGGCGCTGTCGGCCTACAACCTCGGCATGGGGCATTTTCGCGGCGCACGGGCGATCGCGCAAAAAATGAAGCGCGATCCGGACGTCTGGTACGACATGAAGCAGGTGCTGCCGCAACTGGCGCGGCCGGAGATCTATGCCCGGCTGAAGAGCGGCGCGGCGCGCGGCGGCGAGGCGGTGATCATGGTGGAGAACATCCGCAACTACTACGGCATCCTCAGCCGCTTCGAACCGGCCCACGCATCGCCCTACGCAACGCGGCCGGCGCTCAGGCTGCCCGAATTGTCTCCATCCCAGCCATCCATGGCCGCAGCACCGTCGGGACCGTAATGCTGCCGTCTGCGTTCTGGTAATTCTCCAATATTGCCACCAGCGTGCGGCCAACCGCGAGGCCGGAGCCGTTGAGCGTGTGCAGCAGTTCCGGCTTGTTCTTTTCGTTCCTGAAGCGCGCCTGCATGCGCCGCGCCTGGAAGGATTCGAAGTTGGAGCAGGACGAAATCTCGCGATAGGTGTTCTGCGCCGGCAGCCAGACTTCGAGGTCGTAAGTTTTCGCCGCGGAAAAGCCCATGTCGCCCGTGCACAGGGCCACCTTGCGGTAGGGCAGTTCGAGCTTCTGCAGCACCGCTTCGGCGTGGCCGGTGAGCTGTTCCAACGCGTCCCACGACTGATCGGGGCGCACCATCTGCACCAGTTCCACCTTGTCGAACTGGTGCTGGCGGATCATGCCGCGCGTGTCCTTGCCGTAGCTGCCGGCTTCCGACCTGAAGCAGGGCGTGTGGGCGACGAACTTGAGCGGAAGCGCATCGCCGGCGAGGATCTCGCCGCGCACGAGGTTGGTCACCGGCACCTCCGCCGTGGGAATCAGGTAGAGCTTGCTGCCGTCGCCGCGCGGCACCATGAACAGGTCTTCCTCGAACTTCGGCAACTGGCCGGTGCC
>CAIZKA010000205.1 GCA_903933395.1 uncultured beta proteobacterium
CGTTCCCCGACGTGCGTGGTCTCAAAGGCCCCTTCACTTGCCTCAATTCAGCGCGCTTCGGTATCGCCTGGGGCGCCTTGGGGGCCGCTGAATTTTGCTGGCATGCAGCGCGGCAATACACGCTCGACCGCACACAATTCGGCCGGCCATTGGCGGCGAATCAATTGATCCAGCTCAAACTGGCCAATATGCAGACGGAGATCACCATGGCGCTCCAGGGTTGTCTGCGCCTGGGCCGGATGAAGGACGAGGGCACGGCGGCGGTGGAGATCACATCGATCATGAAGCGCAACTCCTGCGGCAAGTCGCTCGACATCGCCCGCATGGCGCGCGACATGCTCGGCGGCAACGGCATTTCCGACGAATTCGGCGTGATCCGCCATGTCGTGAATCTCGAGGTGGTCAACACCTACGAAGGCACGCACGACATCCATGCCCTGATCCTGGGGCGGGCGCAGACGGGAATCCAGGCCTTCAGTTGATGGCCCGGCTGCAGCAGAATTCAGTCGAACCGTTGTAAAGTATTCAGCCGGACACCCGCCACAGAGCGGAGGAGGAGACCGTAATGTCGCAACTGAGTACTGCCGATCACGGCACATCGCCGCCGCGGGTGAGCATCCCGCGGCAGTACAACGCCGCTTACGATCTGGTGCAGAGGAACCTGCAGGCGGGAAGGGCGGGCAAGATCGCCTACATCGACGATCACGGCAGCTATACCTTCGGCGACCTGGCCGAGCGGGTCAACCGTTTCGGCAACGTGCTCGGCGGCATCGGTCTGGAGCAGGAAGACCGGGTCATGCTGTGCCTGCTCGACACCATCGACTTTCCGGCGGCGTTTCTCGGCAGCATCCAGGCCGGCATCGTGCCGATCGCCGCCAACACGCTGCTGACCACCGCTGACTACGACTTCATGCTCGGCGATTCGCGGGCCAAGGCGCTGGTGGTTTCGAAGGCGCTGTGGCCGCAGTTTGCCTCCATCGTCGGCAAGCACAAGACGCTCAAGCACGTGATCATTTCCGGCAGCGACGAAAAGGGTTATCCCAACCTCGCCGAACTGATGATGGGCGTCAGCCCGCACTTCGAGCCGGCGCAGACCACCTGCGACGATTTCTGCTTCTGGCTGTACTCGTCGGGCTCTACCGGCACGCCGAAGGGCACCGTGCATCTGCATTCGCACCTTATTCAGACCGCGGAACTCTACGGCAGGCCGGTGCTCGGCATACGCGAGGACGACCTGGTGTTTTCCGCGGCCAAGCTGTTCTTCGCCTACGGTCTCGGCAACGGGCTGACGTTTCCGCTGGCGGTGGGTGCCACCACGATACTGATGGCCGAGCGGCCGACGCCGCAGGCGGTGTTCCAGCGCCTGCGCCAGCATCAGCCGACGATCTTCTACGGCGTGCCCACGCTTTACGGCGCGCTGCTGGCCAGCCCCGACATGCTTACGCGCGCCGAGGTTTCGCGCCTGCGCGTCTGCGCGTCGGCCGGCGAAGCGCTGCCGGCCGACATCGGCAGGCGCTGGACGGAACTGCTGGGTGTGGAAATCCTCGACGGCATCGGCTCCACCGAAATGCTGCACATCTTCCTCTCCAACCGCAGCGGCGAAGTGCGTTACGGCACCACGGGCAAGCCGGTCCCCGGTTATGCCGTGCGCCTGATCGGCGAGGACGGCAACCCGGTGGCGCCCGGCGAGATCGGCGAGTTGCAGATCAAGGGCCCCAGCGCGGCGGCGCTGTACTGGAACAAGCGTGAAAAATCGCTGCAGACCTTCATGGGCGAATGGACACGCAGCGGCGACAAGTACATAGAAACCGCGGACGGCTATTTCCAGTATTGCGGCCGTTCCGACGACATGCTGAAAGTGTCCGGAATTTACGTTTCGCCCTTCGAGGTCGAGGGGGCGCTGATGACCCACGATTCCATCCTCGAAGCGGCCGTGGTGGCGCATGCCGACACCGATGAACTGGTCAAGCCCAAGGCCTATGTCGTGCTCAAGTCCGGCGTCGCGCCCTCGGAAGAACTCAAGCAGGCCCTGAAAGCGCACGTCAAGGAAAAACTTGCGCCCTACAAGTACCCGCGCTGGATAGAATTCGTCGCCGAGCTGCCGAAAACGGCCACCGGCAAGATCCAGCGTTTCAAGCTGCGCTGACGCATTGCACGAGAAGCTTGACGTGTCAATTAGCTTGACGCGCCAGCAGGGAAGTGTTGTGATTGCGCTTTCCGGAACCACCGGCCGCAAGCGCATCTGCGTGCCATAAAAGAACATTCAGCTAGGAGAACCACAATGCAAGAAAAATCGAACTATGACCGCCGCGGATTCCTGCTCGGCAGCACGGCGCTCGCGGGCGCGACAGCGGCCGGCACGCTGCTGCCGGCCGGGCCGGCAGCAGCCCAGCAGGGAAAGATCAAGGTCGGTTTCATGCTGCCCTATACGGGGACTTTCGCCCAGCTCGGCGTGGCCATCACCAATGGCTTCAAGCTGGCTGTCGACGAGCGGGGCGGCAAGCTCGGCGGGCGTGAGATCGAGTATTTCACGGTGGATGACGAGTCAAATCCCGCCAAGGCGCCGGAAAACGTGAACAAGCTGGTGCAGCGCGACAAGGTCGACGTCGTCGTCGGCACGGTGCATTCCGGCGTCGCCATGGGCATGGCCAAGGTGGTGCGCGAGTCCGGCACCCTTTGGATCAACCCGAATGCCGGCGCCGCCGACGTGACAGGCCCGCTGTGCGCCCCGAACATCTTCCGCACCTCCTTCTCCAACTGGCAGACAACCTACGCGCTGGGCAAGGTGCTCAAGTCCCGGGGAATCAAGACTGCCGTGTTCATCACCTGGAAATACGCCGCCGGCGAGGAGGCGATGGGTGGCTTCAAGGAGGGCTTCGAGGCGGAAGGCGGCAAGATGCTCAAGGAACTGTACCTGCCCTTCCCGCAAGTCGAATTCCAGGCCTTGCTGACGGAGATCGCCAGCATCAAGCCCGACGCGGTGGCGTGTTTCTTCGCCGGCGGCGGCGCGGCTAAGTTCCTCAAGGACTATCAGGCCGCCGGCCTCAAGGGCAAGATCCCCCTTTACGGGTCGGGTTTCCTCACCGACGGGGTGCTGGACGCCGTCGGCGATGCTGCCGAAGGCGTGGAGACGACCCTGCACTATGCGGACGGCCTCGATACCAAGAAGGACAAGGCCTTCCGCCTGGCCTATGCCAAGACCTTCAAGCTCCAGCCCGACGTTTATGCGGTGCAGGGCTATGACGCGGGCCAGCTGCTGGCCGCCGGCCTCGATGCGGTCAAGGGCAACGTTGCCGACAAGCCGGGGATGATCAAGGCCATGGAAGCGGCCAAGATCGACAGCCCGCGCGGACCCTGGACCCTGTCCAAGTCGCACAACCCCGTGCAGGACATGTACCTGCGCAAGGTGGTGGGCAAGGAGAACAAGAGCATGGGCGTCGCCTGGAAGGCGCTGGCTGATCCGGCCCGCGGCTGCAAGGCATAGCAGTACGTCATCCCCGCGCAAGCGGGGATCCAGCAACCGGTTGAGCATCCTGGATTCCCGCCTTCGCGGGAATGACGGTTCCAGCCGGAATTTTCCCCAACGGTGGCAGCAACTTGCTGCCGTTCTCGTTCTTGTGCCAGCCCTATGGACTTCGCCTTTTTCCTGATCCAGTTGCTCAACGGCCTGCAGTACGGGCTGTTGTTGTTTCTGGTCGCCAGCGGCCTGACCCTGGTTTTCGGCATCATGGGCATCATCAATCTGGCGCACGGCAGCTTTTACATGGTCGGCGCCTACCTGGCCTGGTCGCTTTCCAGCATGACCGGCAGCCTGACGGCCGCGATCCTGCTGGCCATCCCGCTGACCGTAATCCTCGGCATGGCGCTGGAGCGCCTGCTGTTCCGCCACCTGTATCAGCGCGACCATCTCTACCAGGTGCTGCTGACCTACGGCCTGATCCTGGTCTTCGAGGAACTGCGCAGCCTGATCTGGGGCGATGACGTGCATGGCGTCGCCGTGCCGGCGCTGCTCAATGCTTCGATTCCGCTGACCGACAACCTCTCGTATCCCGTCTATCGCCTGGCCATTTCGGGCGTCTGCCTGCTGCTGGCGGCGGCGCTGTATTTCCTGATCCAGAAGACGCGGCTGGGCATGATGATCCGCGCCGGTGCCAGCAATCGCGACATGGTCCAGTCGCTGGGCATCGACATCAAGCTGATCTACACCCTGGTGTTCGCCATGGGCATCGCCCTGGCCGCCTTCGCCGGCATGATCAACGCGCCGCTGTCCTCGGTATTTCCCAACATGGGCAGCCAGGTCCTGATCATCTGTTTCGTCGTCGTCGTCATCGGCGGCATCGGCTCGGTCAAGGGCGCCATGGCGGCGTCGCTGATGATCGGCCTCGCGGAAACCTTCGGCCAGGTCCTGGTGCCCGAGGTGGCGGGCATGATTGTCTATGTGCTGATGGCCGTCGTCCTCGTCTGGCGGCCGCAGGGCCTGTTCGGGAAGGCTTAACGTGAAACAACATGTTCGGAGCGACTAGTGATAGCCGAGCGCAGCGAGCCAATCAATAGCCTCCCCGCGAGGGGAGGATGGGAGGGGCGGGCCTTCAAATTGTCTTTCGCGTGTTTCATCATCAGCGGGGGCTCTCGCTGCCATGAGCGTTAGATGAATTCCCGCCTCACGCAACTTCTGCCCTGGGTCGTGGTCGGCGTGCTGGCCCTGTTCCCGCTGGTGGACAGTCCCTTCTACATCCAGTTGATGACCAAGGTGCTGATCATGGCCATCTTCGCCATGAGCCTCGACCTGCTGGTCGGTTACACCGGCCTCGTCAGCTTCGGCCACGCCGCCTATTTCGGCCTGGCCGGTTACGCCCTGGCCCTGATGACGCCGAAGTACGAGGCGGTCAGCCTGTGGTGGTCGCTGCCGGCGGCGATCGGCGTCTGCGCGCTGTTCGCGCTGATCACCGGCCTGCTGGTGCTGCGCACCCGCGGCATCTACTTCATCATGGTCACGCTGGCCTTCGCGCAGATGCTGTTCTTCGTCTTCCACGACACCAAGCTCGGCGGCGGATCGGACGGCGCCTACATCTACGTCAAGCCGGCGATGAAACTGGGCGGCTTCGAGCTGGTGAATCTGGAGAAGGCCGATCAGTTCTACTGGCTGGCACTGGTCCTCATGGCGGCGACCTACCTGCTGCTGCACCGCGTGCTCGGTTCCAGCTTC
The DNA here is from genome assembly GCA_903933395.1 of uncultured beta proteobacterium. Classification (GTDB taxonomy): domain Bacteria; phylum Pseudomonadota; class Gammaproteobacteria; order Burkholderiales; family Rhodocyclaceae; genus Sulfuritalea. Next base: position 5,207 of record CAIZKA010000205.1, read on the forward strand.
GGTCGCGCCCTGGTCGGCATCAAGGTCAATGAACACCGCATGCGCGCGCTGGGCTTTCCGGTATTCCGCTACCAGCTGGCGAGCTTTACGCTGTCCGGATCGCTGGCGGGCATTGCCGGCTACCTGGCGGCCGTGCAATACGGTTTCGTCAATCCGGAAATCCTTTCCTGGCACCAGTCGGGGGCGGTGCTGATGATCGTCATCCTGGGCGGCATGGGCACGCTCTACGGCTCGGTGATCGGCGCCTTCGCCTTCGTCATCCTGCAGGAAGTTCTCTCGAACCAGGCCTGGTTCGGCATCGCGGCCAAGCACTGGCAACTGGCCATGGGCATATTCATCATGCTCGTCGCGCTCTACCTGCCGCAGGGCCTTGCCGGACTTGCCCGCAATTTCCGCAGCAAACCCGTCGCGGAGGCCGGCGATGAGTGACAAGGGCCTGCCCCCCAACCCCCTTCCCAAGGAAGGGGGTGACATCGGCTCGCCAGGCTCGCAGGCTATGGCTGGCCCCGCCTTGGGGCGGCCCGGCGACGGGGCCGCGGAGCCCATCCTGCGCATCCGCGGGCTGACCAAGCGTTTCGGCGGCCTGGTCGCGGTGGGCAACGTGTCGCTCGACCTGCATGTCGGCGAAGTCCATGTCGTAATCGGGCCCAATGGCGCCGGCAAGACCACGCTGACCAACCTGCTGTCCGGCGACCTGCCGCCGACTTCGGGACAGGTGATGTTCGAGGGCCGCGACATCGCCGGCTGCAGCGCCGACCATATCTCGCGCATGGGCATCGGCCGCAGCTACCAGAAGACCAACATCTTCCTGCCCTTCACCGTCTTCGAGAATTGCCGCCTCGCCGCGCAGTCGCGCACGCCGCATGCCTTCAAGGTATTCAGCCGCGCCGAAGGCTACGGCGAGATCAACCGCCGCGCCACCGAAGCGATGGAAGCCGCGGGGCTCGCCCATCGTGCCGAACGCGTCGCCGCCACCCTGTCGCATGGCGAGCAGCGCCAGCTGGAGATCGCCATGTGTCTGGCGACCCAGCCGCGCGTGCTGCTGCTCGACGAACCGCTGGCCGGGATGGGGCCGCACGAGTCGCAGCGCATGGTGGAGCTGATCAAGAAGCTGACCGCGGGCCACGCCATCATGCTGATCGAGCACGACATGGATGCCGTCTTCGCGCTGGCGCACCGGCTGACGGTGATGGTCAACGGCGAAGTGCTGGAATCCGGCACGCCGGCCGAAGTCCGCTCCAGTCCGGCCGTGCAACTGGCCTATCTCGGCGGCGAGGAACTGCTCCATGACTGAGGCCATGAACACATCCGCGGCGCCGGCTTCGGCGGCTGACACGCTGCTTGAAGGCAGCGGCCTGCACACCTATTACGGCGTCAGTCACATCCTGCACGGCGTCGATTTCTCCGTACGGCGCGGCGAAACCATCGGCCTCATGGGGCGCAACGGCATGGGCAAGACCACGCTGATCAAGACCCTGCTCGGCCTGGTGCGCCCGCGCGAGGGGCAGGTGCGGGTGCGCGGCGAGGACATGACGCAGGCGGCGACCCATGCCATCGCCCGCCGCGGCATCGCCTACGTGCCGGAAGGCCGCGGCATCTTCCCCAACCTGTCGGTGCGCGAAAACCTGGTCATGGCGGCGCGCGCCGGCGTCGACGGCCGCCGCGAGTGGGATTTCGACCGCGTCATCCACACCTTTCCGCGCCTCGGCGAGCGCCTGACCAATGGCGGCGCGCAACTGTCGGGCGGCGAGCAGCAGATGCTCACCATCGGCCGCGCGCTGATGACCAATCCCGACCTGCTGATCCTCGACGAAGCCACGGAAGGACTGGCGCCGCTGATCGCCCGGGAGATCTGGAACATCATCAAGACCATCCGCGCATCGGGCATCGCCACCATCATCGTGGACAAGAATTACGCCGCCGTCATGGCGCTGGCGAATCGCAGCGTGGTGCTGGTGAAGGGCAGGGTGGTGTTCTCGGGCGAGTCCAGGGAGCTAGGGGACAACGAGGAACTCATGCACCGCTTTTTGGGGGTCTGAGTTCGTGCATGCCGGTTTCGTCACCGCAGGCGGCCACCGCCTCGAATACCACCTGATCCCCGCGCACCAGATCAACCGGCCGACGCTGGTGCTGCTGCACGAAGGACTCGGCTCGGTGGCGATGTGGCGGGATTTTCCGGCGCGCCTGGCCGCGGCGACCGGCTGCCGCACGCTGGTGTATTCGCGCCACGGCTACGGCCAGTCCGACCCGCTCGAGGAAGCCTTCGGCACCGATTACATGCACCGCGAGGGACGCGAGACCCTGCCCGCAGTGCTGGCCGCGTTGGGGATCGAGAACCCGGTGCTGGTCGGCCATTCCGACGGCGCCTCGATCGCGCTGCTGCACGCCGGCGCCGGGAATCCCGTGGCCGGCTTGGTGGTCATGGCCCCGCACTGCTTCGTCGAGGACATTTCGATCAGCAGCATCGCGGCGGCCAAGGTGGCCTTCGAGACCACCGACCTGCCGGCCAAGCTCGGCAAATACCACCGCGATGTCGATCGCACCTTCTGGGGCTGGAACGACATCTGGCTGCATCCCGACTTCCGCGCCTGGAACATCGAGGACTGCCTGCCGCTGATCCATTGCCCGATCCTCGCCATTCAGGGCGAGGACGACGAATACGGCACCATGGCGCAGGTCGAGGCGATTGCCTCGGGCTCGCGGAACTCTGCCGAGGTCGAACTGCTCAAGCTCGCCGACTGCCGGCATTCGGCGCACAAGGACCAACCGCTGGCCGTGATCGAGGCGATCAATCGATTTGTGGAAAGCATCGATCTAGGCTGATCGCAATCGCCGGCGATGTGATTTGACCGCGTGGCTTTGCGACGGTCCGGACTGTGCCAAAACCGGCCTGCGGCGAAAGCCGAGAGCCGCCGTTCGCCAGGAGCCCCGGAAATGCGGGAGCCGCCATTCGCTATGCGTTGGCGATATTCTTGCCCCGAAGGCTCCAACACAGCGGGAACGGAC
>CAIZKA010000206.1 GCA_903933395.1 uncultured beta proteobacterium
ACGGCTGGCGCAGGAGGCCAGACGACTCAGGACCGAAACCCTGGCCCTCTACTTCGCCGCGCGACATCCGGATACTCCATGGACAGCGCGACTGCTGGTCGCCTTCATTGTCGCTTACGCCCTGAGCCCGATCGACCTGATCCCCGACTTCATCCCCGTGCTCGGCTATCTTGATGAGCTCATTCTCCTGCCCTTGCTGCTCGGTCTCGCGCTGCGCCTGATCCCGCCACCGGTGCTAGCCGAATGCCGCCAGCGTGCCGATGAATGGATCGGGCGGCCGCGCCCCTCCAGTAGAATTGCGGCATTCGTGATTCTCATGATCTGGCTGCTAGCCGCCACCCTGGCCGCGTTTTGGGCTTACGATTTTCTCGGAGCACCTCGAAATCCTGCCTAACCCACGCCATGCGCGGAGCCTGCCGAAATTGTTTTCACTTACTGCGACCGCAAAGCCCGCTAGCGACCTCGGCCTGATCGTCCTGCTGTCGATTGCGACGTTCCTGATCGGCGTCGAGATCGAGTTCAGCGAGACCCTGGTGGCTACCGCGCAACAATTCGAGAGCCTTCAACTCGACGAATTGCCGCTGGCGCTGCTGACGCTCAGCCTGGGCCTGGCCTGGTTCGCCTGGCGCCGCTGGCGCGAGATGCTGCGTGAACTCGAACAGCGGCTGAATTTCGAATCTGCATTGAAGCTCAAGCAGCTTGAGCTGCGCGACCTTTCGCGCCGGGTGACTGAAGCACAAGAGGCCGAACGACGCCTCCTGGCCCACGAACTTCACGACGAGCTAGGACAAACACTGAATGCGATCAAGATCGAGGCCGTGGGCATCCGCAATGTCAGCAGCGGCGCCCAGCCGGCGCTTCATCGCGCGGCACTGAACGTGATCCAGCTGACGGATCGCGTCTACGGCGTGGTGCGGGACATGACGAGTCGCTTGCGCCCCGTCGCCCTTGACGAACTGGGCTTGGTCGGTGCACTCGAGCACGATTTGATGGGCTGGCGCCAGCGCCTGCCGGCGATGCGCTTCACGCTGCGTATCGGCGAGCTTCCACAAGATATCGACGAGCCGATGGCCATCGCCCTGTATCGCGTGGCCCAGGAAGGACTGACCAATGTCGTGCGCCATGCCCAGGCCAGTCATGTAACGCTGGAACTGGACTTCGACCCGGCGTCCGCGGTTCTGCGCCTCACCCTGCAGGACGATGGCCGCGGCGTAGATCTGAAGGCAATTCAGCGCGGTCTCGGCCTGGTCGGAATGCGCGAACGCATCGAGGCGCTCGGCGGCACCTTCCGCATCGAGACTCAGCCTGCGCAGGGCTTCCGCCTTGATGCCAGAGTGCCGCTTGTTGGCGCTGATCCCTGCGGAGAGCGCGGGTGACAGCGCCGATCCGCGTCCTGCTGGTCGACGACCACGCCGTAGTGCGCGAAGGCTACCGCCGTTTGCTGGAGGCAACGCCGGGAATCCGGGTGGTCGCTGAAGCAGCCAACGGCGAGGACGCCTACGCCCGCTTCATCGAAGACGCTCCAGACGTCGTGGTGATGGACATCACCCTGCCCGGTATCAGCGGCATTGAAGCCTTGCGCCGGATTCTCGGCCGGCAGCCTGCCGCACGCGTGCTGATGTTCAGCATGCACGAGGATCCCGTGTTCGTGCTGCGCGCGCTGGATGGCGGGGCGCGAGGCTATCTGACCAAGGCCAGCGCGCCCGACATGATGGTCGATGCCGTGAGTGCAATCGCCGCCGGCGGCCGTTTTATCCCGGCCGAACTCGCGCGCAAGCTTCAGGACCGGGCCTCTAGCGAAGAACGACTGAAACTTGACGCACTGTCCGAGCGCGAGTTCGAAATACTGCGGCTTCTGGCCGCCGGCCACGAACTGGCTGAAATTGCAACAACGCTTTGCATAAGCGGCAAGACAGTAGCCAACTACCAAACCCGAATCCGCCAGAAACTTCATTGCGACAACGCCACGCAGGTGCTGCGGATTGCACTCACTTGCGGACTAGCAGGCAGTTTCCTGGTACCGACCGGCGCAGTTCAGGAAACCGCAGACGGCGACACAACTCGGGAAAAACTCCCTAGGCATCGCGGGTAACCGACGGCAAACTCCAAACTCCTGAATTAACTGCTCCGGAGTCTGCCATGCCCCAATTCCCACAGCCCAAGCGTCCTCTCGCCCTCATGATTGCGGGTCTCGGCCTGAGCCTGCCCTGCATGACGCACGCCGCCGGCCCCGACCTTGCCACCCCGAGCGTGGAAGTCGTCGGCGTATCCCCGGTGCGCGGCCTGGACATCCCGCGCAATGAAATTCCTTCGCCGGTCCAATCGCTGAATACCCGCACGCTGGAGGAAAATCGCGCGCAAAGCCTGCCCGAACTCCTCAACAACCGCATGTCCGGCGTAACGGCCAACGAAATTACCGGCAACCCCTACCAGACTGAAGTGAATTTCCGAGGCTTCACGGCCAGTCCCCTGCTCGGCACCCCGCAAGGGCTTTCCGTGTATCTGGATGGCGTGCGCATCAATGAGCCCTTCGGCGATATCGTCAACTGGGACCTGATCCCGCGCGCCGCGATTGCCGGCATCGACCTGATCCCTGGATCGAACCCGCTGTTCGGCCTCAACACCCTGGGTGGCGCGCTATCGATCACCACCAAGAGCGGACTGACCCATCCGGGTGCCAGCGTCGAGCTGGGCGCCGGCAATCACGACCGGTACGAAGCGGAGTTCGAATTTGGCCGAAAATACGGTGACATCGGTGTGTACGTCGCGGCGTCAAGGTTCCAGGAGGATGGCTGGCGCGACTTTTCTCCCTCGTCGGTCAACCAGGTGTTCGCCAAACTGTCGCAGCAGCGCGGTCCCCTTGAATGGGATCTGGCCTATACCGGCGCACATACCAAGCTGATCGGCAACGGCCTGTTGCCCGAATCCATGATGGACCGGAGGCGCGAAAGCATTTTCACGCGACCGGACGAGACCCGTCACGATCTGGACATGGTTAACTTCACGGCGAGCTACTGGCTCGACGAGACTTCGCGCCTGACCGGCATGGTCTATTACCGCGACAGCGAGGCCCGCACCCTCAATGGCGATGCCAACGACGATTTCGAGGGCGACCCGGCTCTGGATGGCGATGCCGGCGCCGGGGTCTGCGTCGGATTGGTCTGCGCCGGCGTCAACTCAGAAACGGGCGCGAACAATCGCACACGTACCGACCAGCGCAACTGGGGTGGGGCCCTGCAATGGGCGCGCAATGAAGAAAAAAACCATCTCGCCCTCGGCGCGACCTACGACACCAGCCGTTCAAGCTTCAGACAGTCCGTCGAACTCGGTGTGCTCGATGCAACGCGCAAGGTCATTCCGGAAGATGCCGAGGAACTGGAGAACAAAATCAAGGGGCGCACCACCAACTGGAGCGTATTCGTCACCGATACCTACAAGGCGACGCAGAATCTGGCCCTTACCGGCTCACTGCGCTACAACCACACCCATGTCGTTACAGATGACCAGCTGAATCCCGTAGCCCCCAACCTGGACGCCGACCAGACCTACACCAAGCTCAACCCGGCTTTCGGCGCCGCCTGGACGCTTTCACCGGCGATCACGGTCTTCGCCAATGCCGCGCAGGGCAATCGCGCGCCCAGTCCCATCGAACTCGGTTGTTCCGACCCGGCGAACCCTTGTACGCTGCCGAATTCGATGCAATCCGACCCCCCACTCAAGCAAGTGGTCACGCGCACCCTGGAGACCGGCGTGCGTGGAAAATACGGTAGCCTGAAATGGAACGCCACTCTTTTCCACGCCGACAACCACGATGACATCCTGTTCGTCGGCACCTCGACCAGCGCCGGCTACTTCACCAACTTCGGCAAGACGCGGCGTGAGGGACTGGAACTCGGCGGCTCGACCGAAATCGGCAGCGTCGCCCTGCGCGCCGATTACAGCTACGTCAAAGCCACCTACCAGTCGTCCGCCTGCCTGCTTGCGGAAAACAACAGCACGCGTGGCCAGAGCGCCCAGTGCACCGCCGGCGGGCAGGATGACGAAATACTCGTCAAGAAAGGCGACCGCATCCCGGGCATTCCGCTGCACAGCTTCAAATTCGGCGCCGACTGGCGTGTCACCGGCAACTGGACGCTATCAACCGATCTCGTGGCGTTTTCCAGCCAGTATCTGCGCGGCAACGAAAACAACAAACACCGTGCGGGCCAGGACGTCCTCGACAGCTTCGGCAATGATCGCGATTTCCTCGGCTCGGGCAAGGCGGGCGGCTATGCCGTGCTCAATCTCGGCACCCGGTACAAAGTCGACAAGCGCTGGACACTCTCGGCGCGCGTCAGCAACCTCTTCGACAAGCGCTACGCGACTGCCGGCGCGCTCGCGGAAAATCCCTTCGACGCCAATGGTACTTTCCAGACCAATTCGGATAACTGGGCGCATGAGAGTTTCTACGCGCCCGGTGCGCCGCGGAGTATATTCGCCGGAGTAAAACTGGATTTCGACTGACCGATTGGCCCCGTCAAGAGACGTGAATGAAGCCGCGCCACGTCATCGCCCTGTTATCGGCATTCGCTGCCACGGCTGCAAGTGCCGACAGCTATACCATCGACCCGCGCCACACTTTCCCTTCCTTCGAGGTCAGCCATTACGGCTTTTCTCTGCAACGCGGACGCTTCAACAAGCTCAGCGGCACGCTCGAGCTCGACGCCACGGCGAAGAAAGGATCGGTCGAGATCACGATCGACACGACATCGGTGGACATGGGCTTCGAGGACTGGAACAAGCACATGCGCGGCGAGCGCTTCTTCCAGACCGACAAGTTTCCGCAGGCGCGTTTCGTCGCCCGCGACTTCGCTTTCGATCCCGACACGCCGGGTCTGGAGACCACCATCAAACGTTCCGATTTCGGCATGAATACCAACCTCCCCGGCATCGGCGACGATGTCGGAATTTCCATTCCTGTCGAAGCACTGAAGGATTCCTGATGAAACTCAAGCTATCTCCCGGTATCCGTTTGACCATTGCCGCTCTCGGACTAGGACTCGTGCTGCCGGCCAGCGCCGCAGGCGGCATCGCCTATGTCAGCAACCAGAAGGGCAACATCACCCTGATCGATCTGACGAGCTTCGAGCCCGCGGGGGAAATCGACATCGGCGGCGCTTCGCCACGCGGCATCGGCGTCACCGCCGACGGCAAGTTGCTGGTGGTCGCTGCGCGCGACAAGGGCGACCTCGCCGTGATCGATCTACAGACGCGCAAGGTGATCAAGCGCATTCCGATCGGCAAGAACCCCGAGTTCGTCCGCGTGCGCGGCGATCAGGCCTTCGTTTCGTTTGAGCCTGCTTCGGAAGGGGGGCCGCCACCCAAGCCGGGTTCGAAGGAAGAAATAGAACTCAGGAAAAAGCGTGTGGAGGACAAGGAAGAACCGGCGCGAATTGCCATCGTCGACCTCAAGACAGGAAAGAAAACGGCCGAAATCGTCGGCGGCATGGAAACCGAGGGCATCGAGTTCTCCTCCGATGGCAAGAAAATAATCGTCACCAACGAAGCCGATGAGAACCTTTCGGTACATGACATCGCTACAGGCAAGTTGGTCAAAAAGATTGGTACAAGGCCCTATGGTCACAGACCGCGCGGTGTCAAGGTTGCACCTGATGGAAAAGCGTATGTTGCCACCATCGAACACGGCAATAAGCTGGTTGTACTTGATGTCGACTTTAATGTCATTAAGGCCGTAGCTACTGGAGAGACTCCCTACGGTGTTGCGTTCAATCGCAGTGGCACCCGGGTTTATGTGGCTTTGGCAAAAGGAAAGTCGTTGCAGGTTTTCGATACGGCGAACTATCAGACTGTCGCCGAGTGGCCGACGGGTGACCGCTGCTGGCATTTCACGTTCACGCCAGACGATAAACATATTCTTGCGGCGTGTGGTCGGTCCAATGAGGTAGTCATTCTCGAGGTCGCGAGCGGCAAGATCGTGAAACGAATCCCGGATATGAAACAACCCTGGGGGGTCGTTACGACTCCAAAAGCCTTTGGTAGCCTGGATACGCCCTGAGCCGAGTGTTTCGTTAGTGCATCGACAGTCGAAAGTTCTTTACCAGTTCGATGGTGTGAGGGGTAGGGAATGTCTCTTCGCCATCTTTTGATCTGAATCAACGCATTAGGCTGGACTGCGCTCGAAAACTTTTCTGTGGCTCATTTTGAGCTGCTGCCTTTAAGGAGATTGCCGTGAAATTAGCCGTATGTGCTGTCACTCTGATATCCATCTTTGGTTGCGGATCTGCTCTGGCGATTGACGGGTTTCCCAAGCCTAAGACTGGTTTTGAAACGTGCTTGACGGCCGCACTCAAGGCAAAGCCTGGTACCGTGGTGAAGGTCGAGCTAAAGACTGAGAAAGGCATACCCATCTATGAGTTTGATATAGAACGCGACGGCAAGGCGTGGGATGTTGAATGCGATGGCCACACCGGAAAAGTGACGGAAATCGAAGAAGAGGTTGCCGGTCCCGATGCTCCCGCGTTCAAAGCCAAGGCAAAAATTAGTGTTGACGAGGCCAAGAAGATTGCAACGACGAAATATCCCGGTGAAGTTATCGAGATAGAGTACGAAATTCAATCCAATGGCGACGCCGCTTACGAATTCGATATTGTCGGCAAGGATGGCAAAGAGTGGAAGGTTGAGGTTGATGCTGCATCCGGCAAGATTATCGAGGCCAATCAGGAGTTCGCACAGATTGGAAGGGAATCCGGCGTTTCACGTCGATGAAAATCATGCTCCTTTAATCCTGAGCCTAACCCACAACACCTTGGAAAAGTCGGCGCTGACTATACGGCAATTGTTTAGCGCCGATTTTTATTCCTGAAATCGCAGGTAAAAAAAACCGGCACAAAGTGCCTGTACCGGCTTTTGATTGGGGATTCGCATCAGTTGCCTGATGTGAATCAACCCGCAGGAGTTACTTGAGCAGCTTGAACACCCACATGGCGCCACCGGGTACAAGATCGACAAGCGCTACTCCACCGCCGGCGCGCTCGCGGAAAATCCTTCGACGCCAATGGTACTTTCCAGGCCAATTCGGACAACCGGACGCATGAGAGTTTCTACGCACCCGGTGCGCCGCGGAGTATATTCGGCGGGTTAAACTGGATTTCGACTGACCCCATCAAGGAACCCATGAAGCCTCGCCACCTCTTCGCTCTGCTATCGGCAATCATTGCCACGGCTGCAAGTGCCGATAGCTATACCATAGACCCGCGCCATACCTTCCCTTCCTTCGAGGTCAGCCACTACGGCTTTTCTCTGCAACGCGGACGTTTCAACAAGCTCAGCGGCACGCTCGACCTCGACACTGGCGCAAAGAAGGGCTCGGTAGAGATCACGATCGACACGACATCGGTCGACATGGGCTTCGAGGACTGGAACAAGCACATGCGCGGCGAGCGCTTCTTCCAGACCGACAAGTTTCCGCAGGCGCGTTTCGTCGCCCGCGACTTCGCCTTCGATCCCGACAAGCCAGGCCCCGTCAACGGCGAACTAACCCTGCTCGGAGTCACCCGCAGCGTGGTGCTTAAGGTCGGCCAGTGGCGCTGCGCCAAGCATCCAATCCTGCCACGACAACTCTGCGGCGCCGATCTGGAAACCACGATCAAGCGTTCCGATTTCGGCATGAACACCAACCTCCCTGGCATCGGCGACGATGTCAAAATCTCCATTCCAGTTGAAGCACTCAAGGACTCCTGATGAAACTCAAGCTATCTCCCGTTATCCGCCTGGCCATTGCCGCTCTCGGACTCGCACTTGCGCTGCCGGCCAGTGCCGCAAGCGGCATCGCCTATGTCAGCAACCAGAAGGGCAACATCACCGCCATCGACCTGAACACATTCGAGACTGTTGGCGAGATTGATATTGGCAGCGGTTCGCCGCGCGGCCTTGGCGTCACCGCCGATGGCAAGCTGCTGGTGGTCGCTGTGCGCGACAAGGGCGACCTCGCCGTGGTCGATCTGCAGACGCGCAAGGTGATCAAGCGCATTCCGATCGGCGAGAACCCCGAGTTCGTCCGTGTGCGCGGGAACCAGGCCTTCGTCTCATTCGAACCCGCTGCGGAGGCCGGCCCACCGCCCAAGCCCGGCTCCAAGGAAGCCCTGGAGTTGAAAAACAAGCGGAAGAAGGAAAAGGAGGATCCGGCGCGTATTGCCATCATCGACCTCAAGACGGGAAAGAAGACTGCCGAAATCATCGGCGGCATGGAAACTGAGGGCATCGAATTTTCCGCCGATGGCAAGAAGATCATCGTCACCAACGAGGACGACAACTCGGTCACGGTACACGACATCGCCAGCGGCAAACTCCTGAAGACGATAGACACCAAGCCCTACGGCGACCGGCCACGGGGCATCAAGGTGGCGCCGGACGGCAAATCCTACGTGGCGACCATCGAGCACGGCAACAAGCTGGTGGTCCTCGATGCCGGGTTCAATGTGGTCAAGGCGGTGCCGACCGGCGACACGCCCTACGGCGTGGCCTTCGGCCGCGACGGCAGCCGTTTCTATGTCGCGCTGGCCAAAGGCAAGACGCTGCAGGTATTCGACACCGCGAGCCTGACCAGCATCGCCGAGCATCCGATCGGCGACCGCTGCTGGCACTTCACCTTCACCCCCGACGACAAGCACATCCTGCTCGCCTGCGGCCGCTCGGACGAAGTGGTCGTGCTCGATGCCGCCAGCGGCAAGATCGTCAAGCGCATTGCCGACAAGCAGATGCCGTGGGGCATTGTGACCTATCCGAAATCCTTCGGCAGCCTGGATACGCCCTGAAACTAGGGGCACGAAAAGCCAAATTCGAAAGTCGGCGCCGGCGACACGGCGCCGCGACGACCTGCCCGGCCTAGCGCGCCGGTTCGCGCCGCTTCAGGTCGGCGCGCGCCGCCGGATAGCCGGCCGCCGCGCTGCGCTGCAGCCACTGTTCGGCCTGCTGCGAATCCTTGACCTGTCCGGCGCCGGTGCCGTACATCACGGCAAGCGCATACATCGCCTCGCCATCGCCTCCCCGCGCCGCCGTGGCAAACCACTGTGCGGCCAGCGCAAGATCGCGCGACACACCGCGACCCGACTCGTAACTCCATGCCAGCCGGGTCTGCGCGCGGACATGGCCCGAATCGGCGGCCGCCTTCAGAATTGCAACGTAATCTTCCGCACGTCCTGCCGCCAGAGCCTGATCGGCACGCAGCACGGGATCGTTCGCCTCGGCTCCGGAGCTTTCCGCGGCCAGGTAGCGCTGCGCCTCGGAATCGCCCGCC
>CAIZKA010000207.1 GCA_903933395.1 uncultured beta proteobacterium
GATCTCGAACCAGACGCAGGTCAGGCCGCCGCCGATCAGCATCAGGCCCAGCACGGTTGCGGTGCGGATGACGTCCGGGTCGACACTGACCAGTGAATTGAACAGCAGCAGGCCGCCGCCGGCGCCGCCGGCAATGAAGTTCGCCGCCGCTCGCCAGTCCCAGTTGCGCTGCTGGCGCGGTGATACCAGGTCGGCAATTCTCTTGGCTGGTTTCTTCATGACTGATTCCATATGTAATACACGCCGGGCTCGGTGCCGAGCTCTTCGTGCATGCGGTAATGCTGCGTGCGCGCAAGGAGCTGACTGACATTGCTTTCCGCATCCTCGATGTCGCCGAACTCCATGGCGCCGGAAATGCATGAATTGACGCAGGCCGGCGTCACCTCGGGATGCACGCCGGGAATGCGCCCGGTGACGGCCGCTTCATCAATGCGATCGACGCAGAAGGTGCATTTCATCGAGACCGCGATGCGTGCCGGATCGAAGCCCATCGCCTCGGACGGCAGCGGCTGATCGCCGTAGGAAAAATGCGAAGCATGCACAATCGAGCGCGCATCGTAGGGACAGGCCATGACGCAGTTGGCACAGCCGATGCACAGATCGTAGTCGATGGCGACCAGGCCGTCGGCGCGCTTGGTGGTCGCCTTGGTCGGGCAGACTTCCTCGCAGGGGGGATTGGCGCAGTGCATGCAGGCCATCGGCAGGAATGTGCGGCGCACGTCGGGAAATTCGCCGGTCTCGATGTCGAGCACGCGCCGCCACTGGATTCCCGGCGGCGTCGCATTGGCGCCCTTGCAGGCGGCGGTACAGGTCTGGCAGCCGACGCAGCGGCGCAGATCGATGGTCGTTACATAGCGGGTCATGCTGCTACCTCCGCTACCTTGCGCACCTGGACCTTGACGATGTCGGAGCCGGAACCCGTGGCATCGGTCAGTTCCAGCGACATCGGCGCAATCGTGTTGAGGCTGGGCATGTCGAGATCCTTGGCGAAGGGTTGGGCCCAGTGATCGAACTGTCCGAGGATGACCAGGGTGTCCGGCCGGATGCCTTGCACCAGCACCGCAGCACCGTAGGTGGCACCGATATGGGAGCGGACTTCGATGCGATCCCCTTCGGCGATGCCGTAGCGCGCGGCGGTATTCGCATTCATGATGACGCCGCCGTGGCCGCGGACATTCAGCGACACTTCGCGCATCAGTTCGATGCCAACGTTGCCGCCGGCGTGGTATTGCATGCTCTTGCTGGCCAGCAGCCACAGCGGGAAGTCCTCAACCTTCGCCCCGGCATTCACCAGCGCCGCATCCCAGCGTCCGGGAACATCGTGCCATTCCGGCAGCGCGACATACTCCGACAGTTGGTGGTCCCACCAGGTCATCTTGTTCTCGTGCAGGCGGTTCCCGAGTTCGCGCCCGACACGCAGAAGGCGCTCCTGGTAGGGCAGTTCGTAGCGCAGGCCCTGCTTTTCCATGGTCGGCGACAGATACCACTCCAGCCTCGACATCGGCACCGTATAGAAGCCGTGCTCCTTGAACCAGTCCAGATCGTGCGTTTCCCTGCCTTCGGACAGCGAGGTCGTTGCCGCGCGGCATACCGAATCCCAGATCACGTCCGGCGTGTGTTCCACCTTGGGATCCAGGCTGAAGTCGTAGCCGGCGCCCTTGAGCGGCGAAACGCCGGCCGCCCCGCGATTGATCGCATCGTTGTACTGCTCGAGCAGACCCATGCGTTTCGCCAGCTCGGTAGTGATCCAGGTGAAGTCGCGGGTATCGCCTTGCGCCGCCACGGCCTTCTGCCGCAGCGCGACGCCCTTGTGCTCCCAGAACTGCTCCATGTACTTGGTGCCGCCGACCCGGATCATCTGTGCCGACTCAAGATCCGTCGCTTCCGGCAAGAGCATGTCGGCCATGTAGTTGGTCTCGTCGACCGTGTAGGCGAAAGCGACCGTGAAGGGGAAGGTGGCGATGGTCTTGACCAGGGTCTGGGTTTCCCAGAAGGAGATCGCCGGGTTGGTGCGATAGATGATCCAGACATCCGGCAGCGTCGGCTGCGGCATGTCGGAACCGGCGGGCTGCTCGCGCTGGAACATCCAGGCCAGCTGGGTCGGGCCGAGTGCCTGGCTCCAGGCGGTATTGCCGACGATGGGCACCAGCGTCTTGTGCATGTTGCGGCCGGTCGGCTTGACGGCCCAGTGGGCCTTGTCCGTGGCGTTGAATTTCTGCGCCATGAAGCCGTCTTCACCCGGCAGCACGCTGTTGTGGCGGTTGTCGTGCGGGCGATTCAGGCGCACCGTGGTGCCCAGGGTGCCGCCGGGATTCTCCAGCGCGCCGACCAGCACGGCCAGCACGGTGCGCGCCCAGCAGCATTCGAAGGCGCCCCAGCCGTTGTTGACCGACTTGCCGAGAATTACCGCCACCGGCCGCAGGGGCAGCGTGACGCCGTCGATCACCGTGGTGGCACCGACGCTGGCGTTTTCCAGGTACTCGTTGGCAATGCGGCGGATGTTCGCTGCCGGCACGTCGCACACACCCGACGCCCATTCCGGCGAATATTTTTCAATATGCTCGACCAGCTTGGTGAAGGCGGTCACGCCCTCGACGCTGCCCATCTCCCGCACTTCCTCATCGGCGTCGACGCTGACCGCACCGCTGACCGCGAATTTCCCGGACAGGACCGGCACGGCGCCGGCGGTATCGAAGGGTACGGCCCGGCCCGACACCGTGTCCCAGAGCAGCGGCTTCCTGCTCGCCGCATCGCGCAGATACAGGCCGTCCGGTCCCACCAGATAGGGCGAGGACGTCCGGTCGCGCAGGAAAGGCACATCGAGTTCATCGAGCTTGCGCTCGATCAGCAGCACATGGATCAGGGCGAACATGAAGGCCGGATCGGTCTTGGGCCGGATCGGCACCCATTCCGCCGAACAGGCGCCGGTGACCGACAGGTGCGGCTCGACCTGCACCCGCTTGTAGCCGCGCATGCGCGCCTCGGCGTGACGCGTCACGGCACAGGGGCCACCGGAGGATTCGGCATTCGCACCCAGCGAAATTACGTAACGCGCCGACGGCGTATCCGCCGCGACGGTAAAGGCACGGTGCCAGAACTCGCCATAAAGGTGCTCGGAATGCACGCACTTGACGCCCTGCCCCGAACCGAAGCTGTAGTCGATCGGCCCCCATGCGGCGAGAAACGCCGGAAAGGTGCCCATGTACATGGCCGGCGTGCCGCCATGCCCGAACGAGGCGGCCAGGCGCGGCACTCCGGACTCGTCCAGCACACCCTTGGCGTGCGTGGCCTTCAGTTTTGCGGCCAGCATGTCCAGCGCCTCGTCCCAGGAGATGGCCACGAAGCCGGGATCTTGGTCGCGCCCCTTCTTCGGGTTGGTGCGCTTCATCGGCGACAGGATGCGATTAGGGTTGTAGGTCTTCTGCACCAGGCCGTAGGCCTTGACGCAGACCTTGCCCTTGGCCGGATGCACGTTCTCCGCCGCGAAATTCGGCTCGATCTCGGTCGCCACGCCATCGACCACCTTGACGGTCATGAAATCGGGACCGGAAACGCAGTTGTAGCAATAGGTCGGGACGTGCTTGACGGACTTGGGTGCGGCTGCTTGCATGCTCATTTCCTCGACTGATGAACGCGTTCAGGATGCAAATTGATGCAGTGCTGCTTGCCGCGGGCAAAACCGGTGGCGGACCCCGGTCCACGCGCCGTAGCTGTCAGGTGCCGCTATGCCAACAATCACCTCGTGCCGCATGGTCCGCCTCGCCCGCCGACGCCGGGCTGGAATTACCCCGCTGCAAATACGATACACTTTACTCTGTTAAGGTGCAAGTTTTTTGTATCGCATTAGAATTGTCTTATGCGGC
>CAIZKA010000208.1 GCA_903933395.1 uncultured beta proteobacterium
ACGGCTGCGGGCTGCCCCGCGATTACGCCGAAGCGGCACGCCTGTTCGCTCTGGCCGCCGCCAGGGACGTTCTGCTGGCGCACTATTGGCTCGGCCGCATGCTCTATTTCGGCATCGGCCGCACCCGCGATTTTGAGGCCGCCGCCTACTGGTTGAAGCGCGCGGCAGGGCAGGGGCATGCGGCGGCGCGGGATTTGCTGGCGCGGTGTCATTTCTTCGGCCGCGGCGTTGCTGAAGATCGCGATGCGGCCTTGCGCCTGTGGCGCGAGGCGGCCGCCGACGGGGTCGCCAACGCAAGCTTCTGCCTGGGGCTGTGCCTTTACGTCGGTGCCGGTACCGCCACCGATCCCGCTGCAGCGGTTGCGCACCTTCGTGATGCGGCGCGCGCGGGGGTGACCGGTGCCATGTTTCTCCTCGGGCAATGCGCAAGCTTTGGTCTGGGCCTGGCACGCGACCCGCAAGCCGGCATGGACTGGTATCGCCAGGCGGCAGCGAGCGGCAGCCGCGATGCGGAATTCGAACTGGGCGAGTGCCTGGCGTACGGCGTCGGCGACGGCGGCCGCGATCCGGCCGAAGCCATGCAGTGGTGGCAGGCCGCCGCGGGTCACGGGCATGTGCGCGCGCATCTCAAGATTGCCCATGCCTATCGGTGGGGCGATGGTGTTGCCGAGGACAAGGCACTCGCGGTGACGTGGTATCGCCGGGCGGCAGAACTGGGTGATGTCGCGGCATGGGTCTGGCTGGGCGAATGTCATGAACGGGGCGAAGGCTGTGCAGCCGATCCGGCGGCGGCGCGAATGCTTTATGCCCGGGCGGCTGACGCCGGCGACGCGCATGGCCAGGCTGAATCAGGCCGTTGCCTGCTGTCGGGAATCGGCGGCGAGATCGCCGTGGAACGCGGCGAAGCCCTGTTGCTGGAGGCGATGCAGGCCGGCTGGCCGCAAGCGAAAGGGGAGCTCGAGCGCTACTGGTTCGCGCGCGGCCAGTCGCTGCTGCATGCCGCCACGACGTCCGCCGACGCCAGTCTGGTTGCGGCGGTGAACTGCTTCCGCAAAGCGGCCGCCAGCGGGCATCGGCGTGCGGCGTTCATGCTGGCGGAATGCTTGCGGCATGGCACCGGCATCGCGATCGACGTGCCGCAGGCGCTTGGCTGGTATCGCCGGGCGGCCGCGCTGCCTGATGTCAAAGTCATCCTCGGCGACCTGTTTTACTTCGCTCAGGGCGTCGAGCGCAATCTGCCCGAGGCCTTCCATTGGTACCGGCAGGCGGCGGCGCAGCATGCGGACACCTATGCCATGTACAGCTGCGGCTACTGTCTGCTGCACGGCGAAGGCGTGGCGCGCGATGCGCATGCCGCGGCACATTGGTTGCGCAGTGCGGCATTGCAAGGTGAAATCGATGCGTGCCACGAGCTGGGGATGCTCTATTTTCGTGGCGAGGGCGTCAGGCAAAGTCTGCGCCTGGCTGCCAAATGGCTGCGGGCGGCGGCGCGGCTGGGTCACCCTGGCGCACGCGCTTTTCTCGAACGCCTGGAACGCGGCGAGCGGCTGGATTGATCGGACGGCGTCGGTGCGTGTCGGCGGGGGTGCAATTGAAAGTGTTGGTCGGGAGCGTTGACGCTCCCTCCCCCTCAAGGGGGACCGAGGCTTTCTCCCTCCCCTTCAAGGGAGACCAAGGCTTTCTCCCTCCCCTTCAAGGGGAGGGCTGGGGAGGGGATGGGGTAGCCGAGCAAGAATAGAATGGCCGGATGAAGGGCCAGACAAACCGTTCGATCATCGATAATTCGCTTCAGCGCAAACTGCGAAGCCATATGACTGACGCCGAAAATCGCTTGTGGCAACGCTTGCGTGGTCGGCAGATCGCGGGTTTCAAATTCCGCCGCCAGCATCCATTCTTGGATTTTGTGCTCGATTTTGTGTGTCTGGAAATGTGGCTGATTGTTGAGGTGGACGGCGACCAGCATCAGGACAGCAAACGAGATCGTGTTCGCGATCAACGACTGCATGAGTCTGGTTTCACGGTCCTCCGGTTTTGGAACAATCAGGTGCTGCAAGAAACTGACGCCGTGGTCGAAGCCATCTGGATAGCGTTGCATGATGAATCGAGGTATGCCGGATTGTCTTTACCCCCATCCCCTCCCCGACCCTCCCCTTGAAGGGGAGGGAGAAAATCGCGATCTCCCCTTGAAGGGGCGGGAGAAAATCGCGATCTCCCCTTCAAGGGGAGGGAGAAAATCGCGATTTCCCCTTGAAGGGGAGGGAGAAAATCCCGGCGGTCGAGGGGGAGGGAGATTCGTTTGGCTGAACATTGCGGCTATTCAGGTCGCCAGATAAACGAAGGGCCGCACCGGTCGCCCTGAGTCGTCGCATGAAAGTCAGATGGCGTGGCAGTGTTGCTGCAGTTCTGCGATTGATGCGTCGAGCTGGTTGGCCATTTCGCCGAGCAGGTCGCGTTGCTGCCGCCGGGCCTGCCTCGCGGCGATGAACAGTTCATAAAGGCGCGAGCCGAACAGCCGGTGCAGCTCGCTTTCGATCTCGGCCAGCCGGGCGCGCAGGCGGTCCACCTGAAGCCGCAGAGTCGGCGCCGGAGATACGCTGGCGCGGGCGTCGTCAGGCATCTCGCTGCGCCCTTCGCCCCACAGGGCGCCGACTTCGCGCAAGGCGCGTTCGTCGCCATGGCGATAGGCGCGGTTGGCCTCGCTCATCAACTGCGTGCGCCAGGCACGATCCGCTTCGTCGATGGCGCGATCGGGGTGAATCTGCTGGGCGATCTGGCGAAAAAGACGCTTCATGTCGTTGTTCGGACGGAACACGGGCGTTTCCTCGGTCGCGGCTTCGGTGAAGCGCTGCGATTCGCGCGCCGATTGCTCGGCCTGCTGCTGTTTTTTCTCTGCCCTGGATCCGATTTCCGGGTTTGCCGGCGCGCGCTGCGCTGCCTCGCGGGCCAGCCTGGCCTGCAGCGCATCGTGTGCTGCCATGCGGCGGCCGACCCGCTCGTAGTAATCGCGCATGAAGTCGGCCACTTCCGCCTGGACGGTCACCAGTTCCAGCTCCAGATCGGCGATATCGCGGCTGAGCTGGGCCCGTTCCACCATGAGTCGCGCGTCCTCGTCAAGGGGCGCGAGGTTGCGCTGACGCTGGGTGTCGGCGCGCGGGCCGATGCGCAGCAGGCGGCCGGCCGGCGCGATCAGTTCGACCGGCGCATCGCAGCGGTAGAGCAGGGTGATGTCGGACGTCTTGTGTTGCAGCGCGCGGTAGGCGGCGAGCGGCAGGATGCGCACCGGGAAGAGTTCGGCCACGGCGATCGGGCCGTCGCTGCGATCGTTGCGTGCCGCCCAGGTTTGCGTCTCCTGCCACAGCCCGGCGTTGGCGGCGATGCGGTCGCGCTGGCGCGCCCATACCACGGACTGTTCTTCCTCGCCGTCGCGCCAGAGCCGACTTTTCAGCAGCGAAAGCGTGGCGCGCAGCGCAATCCGGGCGGCGAAGTCTGCCGCCGGCAGGACCAGGCACAGGGGGCGAATGGCGAGGCTCAGCGTATTCGAGAGTTCCGGCAGGTCGTCGTCATTCGGCACCAGAATCAGCAGCGTGCGGCCTTCCGCCAGGGCAATCGCGGCAAATGCGGCAAGCGCGGCCAGAGGGCGCGGCGGCAGTGCTTCCTCGTGCGGCATGGCAACAAGCGATGAGGCCGACAGACGCGCGAACCAGGCGGCGGCAACGGCCGCTGCATCGTCGCGGGCTTCGGTGCGGGCAATCGAAGGGGCAAGCATGACCCGGAAATTTTAGGATACTTGCGGCGTGGCGGCGACTGGATGAAAGACGGGTTTCCTCCTTGTTTCGAGCGGAACCGCCCTTCAAGGCCATAAGCGCTACCTTAATCGGGGCAGAGCACTTCTCCATCCCCTTCAAGGGGAGGGCCGGGGTGGGGATGGGTGAAAATTTCGGCGATTCCGACCCCATCCCCCACCTGACCTCCCCCTTGAAGGGGGAGGAACCGGTTACGTTAGCGCTTGTGCCTTCAAGGGGGAAGCAGCAGGGTCAGCTTGCCGCTACGTAGATACCGCAGTGGGTCGCGGAATCCACGGATGAGCAAAACGCGGCCAGTTTGAGACTATTTCCCAACTACGGTCAAAGAAAGGGATTTGCATGGCTTTCACCGTTCGCGCACCGCAATCGCTCAAGGCCAGAATCACTTTTCTCACGCTGGCCATTTTCCTGGTCAGCGTCTGGGCGCTGGCGTTCTACGGCAGCCGGATGCTGCGCGCGGATATGCAGAGCCTGTTGGGCGAACAGCAGTTCGCGACGACTTCTTTCATGGCCGGGGAAGTGAATCATGAAATCGAGGACCGTTTGCGAGCGCTGGAAACAGTTGCCGCAGAACTTGCGCCGCACCTCGCGGGCAGCCCTCAGGCATTGCAGGCATACCTGGAACGGCGCCCGGTCTTTCAGAACCTGTTCAATGGCGGCACACGGGTTGCCGGACTGGATGCGAAGGCAATAGCCAGTGTTCCGTTCTCGGCGGAACGGCTAGGCGCCGATTACTCGGACAGGGACTACATGGTCGGCGCCCTCAAGGAGGGCAAGGCGACCATCGGTCGTCCGGTCATGGGCAAGGTGCTGCAGGCGCCGGTGATCGGCATGGCGGCGCCCATTCGCGATGCCCAGGGCAAGGTGATCGGCGCCCTGGTCGGGGTGATCAACCTGGGCAAGCCCAATTTTCTGGACAAGGCGGCGGGGGGCCGCTACGGCAAGTCCGGCGGCTATCTGGTGATCGCTCCCCGGCACCAGCTGTTTGTCACCGCCACGGACAAGAGCCGCATCCTGCAAGGAATCCCTGCTCCGGGCATCAATCCGATGCACGACAAGTACATGCTGGGCTATGAGGGCTATGGCGTTGCCGTAAATTCTCGCGGCGTGGAAGAGCTATCCGCGGCCAAGGGAATTCCCGTCGCAGGGTGGTTCATGGTGAGCGTACTGCCCACCGCGGAAGCCTTTGCCCCGATCCACGCCATGCAGCAGCGCATGCTTGTCGCCGTGATCTTGCTGAGCCTGCTGGCGGGCGGCATTACCTGGTGGATGACCTCGTGGATGCTCAGACGACAGCTCGCGCCGATGTCTTCCGCGGCGCGAGCGCTGGTTGTTCAGTCGGATTCAAATACGGCGCCGCTGCCCCTGCCGATCACCCGGCAGGATGAACTCGGCGAGTTGATCCGCAGCTTCAATGGCTTGCTGGAATCATTGGGGCAGAGGGAACAAGCGCTAAAGGAGAGCGAAGGACGCTTCCGCAGCCTCACCGCGATGTCCTCCGACTTCTACTGGGAGAGCGACGCCGAGCACCGGTTGACTCATCGCACCGAAAGCGCAAGGGAGTCTGAGGAAGGGGTATTCCGCGAAGGATCGTCCATCGGCAAGCGCCGCTGGGAAATCTCCTATCTTTCACCCGACGAAGCCGGCTGGCAGGAGCATCGTGCGCTGCTCGACGCGCATTTGCCTTTCCGCGATTTCAAGATTTCGCGGCCTAGAGCCAATGGTGTCGAGCACCATATGTCCGTGAGTGGAGATCCGCTGTTCAATACCTCCGGTGAGTTCACGGGCTACCGCGGTGTCGGCACGGACATTACCGAGCGCAAGCGGGCCGCGGAAGCGCTGCGCGAGAGCGAGGCGCTTTTCCGGTCAGTATCCGAATCGGCCCACGATGCCATCATCACCGCCGACAGCGCAGGGAACATCGTCAAATGGAACCGGGGCGCCGAAACCATCTTCGGCTACGCGGCAACCGAGGTCGTCGGGCAGCCGCTCACGCTGCTGATGCCGATGCGCTTCCGCGATTTGCATGCCGCGGGCATGAAGCGGGTGAGTGCCGGTGGCGAACCGCACGTCATGGGCAGGCCCGTTGAGTTGTTCGGCCTGCGCAGGGATGGCAGCGAGTTTCCGCTCGAACTCTCGCTGGCACAGTGGCGTGTTGCCAAGGGCAATTTCTTTACGGGCGTCATGCGCGACATCACCCAGCGCAAGGCCGCCGAAGAGCAACTGCGCAAACTCTCTCTGGCCGTGGAACAAAGCCCGGAGAGCATCGTCATCACCAATGTGGATGCCGAGATCGAGTACGTGAACGAT